>JASFPF010000010.1:0-13010 GCA_050116135.1 Deltaproteobacteria bacterium
AATGAGAGGTCAGCTGAGTGAAGCGTTAAGAATCACAAACTGTTTGAGGCCCTTAGTCCGAGTTTTAGGATTTAGTGAGCAAGCCCTTAGACGGATCAAAAAGCTCATACGAATAAGTGAGAAGGCGTGTCTCAAAGGTCTCTATCAGTAAGCGTAAAACCCCCTTCCTGTCTTGCGGCCCAGATACCCGGCATCTACGTACTTTCTGAGTAAAGGACAGGGCCGATATTTGGAATCTCCAAGGCCTTGGTGGAGGACCTCCAGGATAGATAGGCATGTATCCAGACCGATGAGATCGGCCAATTCCAGAGGCCCCATGGGATGGTTCATTCCCAGCTTCATGACCGAGTCGATGGCCTCGGCTGTTCCTACCCCTTCGTGCAGGGCGAAGATGGCCTCATTGATCATGGGCAGGAGGATGCGGTTGGATATGAAGCCCGGGGAATCGTTTGCGGCCACCGGGATTTTCTTGAGCTTAACAGCCAGGTCTTTGGTCGTCTCAAAGGTTTCTTCAGACGTGGCCAGCCCCTGGATGATTTCAACCAATTTCATGAGGGGCACGGGGTTCATGAAGTGCATCCCGATGACCTCAGAGGGCCGTTTGGTGGCTGCCGCAATCCGGGTGATGGGAATGGAGGAGGTATTACTCGCAAGGATGACGTTAGGGCGGCAATGCTCGTCGAGCTGCTTGAAAACTTCCAATTTCAAATCCTGATTTTCAATAACGGCTTCCACCACAAAATCCGCAGCCTCGAACGGCTTGATTTCACATGTGGTTTGTATCCGCTCCACGGCTGCTTTTTTTTGCTCTTCACTGATGCGCTCTTTTCTGACAAGGGTCGAAAGGCTCTTTTGAATGCGCTCCATGGCACGATCCAGGAACACATCCTTAACATCATTTAGGATCACAAGGAATCCGTTCATGGCCGCCACCTGGGCAATCCCTGCACCCATCTGGCCAGCGCCCACAACACCTATCTTTTCGATCATGATTTTCCTCCATGCAACCCAAGTTGCTCAAGTGTTGACATAACAGGGGGGGCCATGAGCATCAACGCCCTTGGCACGGCAACGGGCAAGGGGCAATCAATTTTTCATTCATTGTCATGGCTCCCGCGGGAAAAAGGTTGATGATGTGATGGAAAAAGGTGGGGATAGGCCCGTGACGGATATTTGAAGAGCAGAGGTTGGAGACTGGTCCTTGATGCGAAACCCACCGGCATCAAGGACCAGACACCAGTCACCGGAGTGACATTATGTTTCTTCGACAGTAATGGCCCCGGCCTCACAAACCTCAACGCAACTTTCACATCCTAGACACTCCTCTGCATTGACAGGCTCGGATTTCTCGTCTTGGAGTTCGAAAACCTCCACAGGACAGACCTCGGTACATTCGCCACAGCCGGTGCACTTATCCTTATCCACAGTCGGTGTGAACATCAGGCAACGCCTCCTTTCTCATTTTATTTCAATACGTTCTATATCCAAACCGATATCCAAATACCGATTTTCCGATTTTCGGAACGGGGTCTTATTACATCAATTACCCGAAGTCGTCAAGTCTTCTTCATGGTCCTTACTATTTTTTCTCTTGCGTGGGTTATGGAAAGGATCTTTTTCTACCCATTGGGAAGGGACTTCGTTGGGGCTTGGTCACTGCGCCGCAAGCTCAACGAGACCTACGAGGGTGTTCTGAGACCGATACGCTTCCTTACTGTCGCCAGGCCCCCGTTGCTTATTGAACACGTTGCCAGTGGCCTGGTTCGGTACCACGTGCCAATGGAAGGACGCCATTTTTTCACCAGGCCTTGTGACGGATTCCTGCCAGTTGACCATCATGGCTTCTATCTCACGTGCCGTCCCGTCGATTCTCTGTTTGAGTTGCTCGTTCCAAGGTGTGGTGAGCACCTTCTGAAAGAGCTTTTCCAGAGGATCTTTCCATGGGAGGCTGTGGGGCAAAGGCTGGGCGCAGGGGAGGTCAAAGCTCAACACAGGGATCTTCTCTTTGGCAAGATCGAGGAACCAGGCATGTGCTGCAGGCGAGTCTGTAAAAAGGAGACTCGATTCATGAGGATCTTTCTCAAACAGATGGTTCCAGGCAAGCATGCGATGTTCGATCATCAAATCGCCCAAGTCTTCATTTGATTCTGGGAATGGCTCCGGAGGAATCGAGCCTTCCCTTTCTTCAGGCTCATCCTCCCGCAAGAAGGCCTGAAAGGCT
Organism: Deltaproteobacteria bacterium; assembly: GCA_050116135.1. Lineage (GTDB taxonomy): Bacteria > Desulfobacterota > Desulfobacteria > Desulfobacterales. Next base: position 2,222 of record JASFPF010000010.1, read on the forward strand.
TGCTGCTGCCCCTTGAATTCCTTTAGCTTTTCCACTAATTCCCGTGACTGACGGTCAAAGTCTTGGGCCAGGTGCAGAAATAATTGGATGGCCAGTTCACCGCTGTTGTCGCCATGCCGCGCTTTGCCGGCAGTCCCTTTGATTTCAGACACGATTTCCGGGGCCAAGGGATGAACCGGGACCATTTGACTCCCTGCCGCCTTCAGATAGGCTGTGTCGGCCCCGGGATTCAGAAGACCCCACCTTCTCCATTGTTCCACTTCGGCCAACAGGGCATTCTTGTCTATGACATGTTCAAAAGGAACACGAATTTCCAGGAGCCCCTGGGCGATCCACGGCTCAAGGCCCTCCATAGGTGGGGAACCCACCGGTCGATAAAGAACCAAACGACCGAAGTAAGACGACAAAATCTCCACCAGCGAAGGCGCTATGAGCGTGAAGGGAAAATAGACCAGAGGCAAGGATTGGCTTTTGGATTTAGAAGTCATATGATGAAATTTTCTAACGGTTCACGGTATTCAGGTATCGGAGGTCAGATTTTTCCTCAATAGCTCTTAATATTCATTTGCTTAATCCCTGAGCCTGACCCCCGTGAACTGTTAAGAGATTTTCTTGTCTTTAACCTCGACCCCCATGGCCCTAAGACGTTCTCTGATCTTGTCGGCGCGGGGCCAATCTTTCATCTGCCTCGCCTCTTCTCGTTGACGGATCAGTTCTTCAACCTGGGTATCTAATGCCGGCTCTTTGAAATCAAAGATATTTAAGACCTCATTAATCCGTTTAAAGGCATCCTTAATGCGCCTTGCACCTGTTTGATCCAGGTCATTGTTCATCACCAACCCGTTGATCTTTCGGACCATTTTGAAAATGGTCGCCAGGGCAGAAGGGCTGTCCAAGTCGTCATCCATGGCATCTGTAAAGCCGGTTTTGATGTCGTAAAGAAGCTGGTCCAGCTCACCATAAGGGCGCCCGTGTGCCAGACTGTCTAATAGGGAGATGCATTCATCAAGTCTGCGGATGGCACCGCCTGCTTGGTCGAGGGCTTCCATGGAGAAGTTCAAAGGTTTACGGTAATAGTGGGAAAGCAGCCAATATCGAATTGCCCGACCGCTGTATCCCTGGTCCAGCAAGTCTCGAACATAGGGCATGCCAGGCCCTGTTAAGGCCTTTTTCCTTCCAGACAGCACCAACTCGCTGTGCATCCAGCAACGCGTTAGGGGTTTGCCGGTCAGGGCACTGCTGATAGCTATCTCATTTTCATGGTGGGGAAACATGAGGTCCCGACTGCTCGAATAAATGTCAAAGGTTTCGCCAAGGTATTTCATGGCCATGGCCACCGATTGAATGTGCCAGCTCGGCCTGACCGTGCCCCATTGAGTCTTGGTGTAGATTCCCCGCCTGACTTCAGAGAGTTTGGCCCGTTTAAGGAGGGTAAAGTCCCTAGGATTCGCTTTTTCGTACTCGTCCAGGTCCACGGTGGAGCCAAGTCTGATCTTGTCCAGGTCAATGCCAGAGAGTCTGCCGTAGTCGGCGAATCTGGAGAGATCAAAGTAGACGGACTGGAGTTTTTCATAGGCGAAACCCTTTTCCAAAAGCCCTCCGGTGAGTGCCACCATATCATCAACATGTTCACTCGCTCTGGCATACTGTGTCGCAGGTTTAGCACCGAGGGCGGCCATGTCCTCAAAGAAAGCCTGGACGTACTGATCGGTAAAGGGCTTGAGCTCCATGCCCGCCTTTTCAGATCCCTGGATGGTTTTGTCGTCCATGTCTGTGATGTTGACCACATATGTCACCCCATATCCCTTGTATTCCAGATAGCGGCGAAGAAGATCGCCTGTGACAAGACGACGACACCCTCCAATGTGCATGCGATCATGGACTGTTGGGCCGCATGAATAGATGGAAACTTCGCCGGAACGAAGGGGCTCAAAGGGTTTCTTGGTGCGGGTTAGGGTATCGTAAAACTTCAGGTTCGTCTGTTCTCGCATAGCGAAAAGCGGGGTGCTCAAATAACGCTCGCCACCGTCCGGCAAGATGGCTACCACCACGCCTTCGGACAAGGCCTTGACCTCCTCGAGTGCGATAGCCATCGCCGCCCCGGAACTCATCCCCACAAACATGCCTTCTTTCCTGGCAAGCTGGCGGGCCATTTCAAAGGCCGTCTCATCATCGACATTGACCTTTCTATCCAGCCGCTTCTTGTTGTATATTTCCGGCTGATAAGACTCCTTAATATTCTTAAGGCCCTGAATCTTGTGGCCAAGATAGGGTTCAACGCCTACAATCAGAATGTTCGGATTATATTCCTTCAGGCGCCTTGATGCTCCCATCAGGGAGCCCGTGGTTCCCATGGTTGCCACGAGCATGGTGATGGTGCCTTGGGTTTGTTCCCAGATTTCACGTCCTGTGCCTTCGTAGTGGGCCCGCCAGTTGGCCTCGTTGTTGAACTGATCAGTGATAAAATAGGTGTCCGGGTTCTCGCGGGCCAAGCCATAGGCCTCTTCTATGGCCCCGTCGGTTCCGAGATGAGCCGGTGTAAGGCGGATTTCAGCCCCCATGGCCTGTAAGATCTTTCGGCGCTCCACACTAGCGGATTCGGACATAGTCAGGAGAAGGCGGTATCCTTTGACAGCACACACCAGGGCTAGGCCGATGCCTGTGTTACCGCTGGTGGCTTCCAGCACAATCTTGTCGTGTGTCAAGGCCCCGGATGACTCTCCTGCTTCGATCATGGCCTTGGCAATGCGATCTTTTATGGAACCACCTGGGTTGAAACATTCTAGCTTGGCTAGGAGGGTCACATTGGGGTTGGGGTTGAGCCGCTTGATCTCAACCAGTGGTGTGTTGCCAATGGCGTCCAGAATGGAATGCATAGTTATTTGCTGACACGATTCATGATTTTGTAACACTTTAGATCTTAGAAACGACGGCCGCGCAAGCGGCGGACCGACGCTTGCGCCTCCCTTGAACCTCAATGGTGTCAAGAAAGGGAATGGTCCGGGCTTCTTTGAGCGGTCATTAGAACGGTTCTTGCCCATCCATCTTGGCAAAGCGGAAGATCAGGGCCTTGAACTGTCTGATCCGCCGAAGGCGGGGAGTTTTCAAGGCCTCTGGAGCAAGCCTTAGATGGATCAAGAACCGGTTTAGACCGAGCCAAAAGAGGCCTGGACCAATGCCCTCTTTTTCAAAACGCTAAAGTGTCACGTGATTTTCAATTCCCCACTTCAGAGCGAATCCGTTCTGCTGCCTCCTGGATCTTTGCCATATCCCCTGCCATTGGCTCCCACTTGCAGATGGACAGCCCGTCGCCCGACCACCGGGGGACAATGTGCATATGAAGGTGCGGCACTACTTGGTTGGCAGCCTTGCCATTGAGCTGCATAAGATTGATACCCGCCGGACTCAGGGCCTTCTGGACAGCAGCGGCCAGTTTATGGGTGGCAGACATGACAGCCACAAAGTCGGCTTCCGTGATTTCCTGGATAGTGCCGGCGTGGGCCTTGGGAATGACGAGAAGGTGGCCGTCACTTAGAGGGTTGATATCCATGAAGGCAAACACGGTGTCATCCTCATAGACCTTTACAGAGGGAATCTCGCCGCTGACAATCTTACAGAAGATGCAATCCATGAGCTGACCTCCTTGTAAGCAACATCATTGTTAAGGATGCAGGTATTTAGGTTGAAGACTGAAGGCTGAAGGATATCAATCATTTCGCAACGCTCGAATCAGACCATTCAAGACTTTCTCTGTTTCGACAATCTTCGGTTCAATCAGAGCTGAATCCTGGTTGCGCAAGAACCCCAAACGTTTCGACAAACTTACCTGATAATGCAGTTCCCTCAATGACCCGAAGGCGATATGGAGAAAACGAAGATAATCTGCCTCGCTGTCACGGGCGCAACCTTCAACGATGTTAGAAGGCACTGATACCGCTGCCCGCCGCATTTGAGAAGTCAGGCCATAGGACTCTTCTCTCGGAAACCCTGCGGTCACACGATAAATCAATACGGCTACCTCGTCACCCTGCTCAAATGCCCTAAGTTTTGTGTGATCGCGCATGGTTTGCTCCTAAAAGCTTCCCACCTTCAGTCTATACACCTTAGTGGTTACCACCACGGCATCCACTCCTATTAAAGAAGCGACAAGGCCTCGTCAAGGGAAAATCCAAGTAGCGTCAAGAAGTTGACACCTTTCTCATTGGGAAAAGTGAATGTACCCACCGGATCGGAGTCGCTCTCTACCCGCTTCCTTATCGAGCCAGATCCCATCTTCCTGGATGATGGACCCTATCTTTGTCGGCGGTGAGTCTGAGACCTTTGTGGTGAGGGATACAATCTTCTCTTGGTCCGAAGATGACGCCGCAAAGAGCAGTTCATAGTCCTCTCCGCCGTGGAGGGCCCAGTCGAGGGGGCTCTTCTTTGCATCGGCTGCCAACCTCAGCAAGTCACCTGACAAGGGGATCGATGAGGCCTGAAGCAATGCCCCGGTGTCGCTCTGCTCGCAAATATGGCCAAGGTCCTTGGCGATACCATCCGAGATGTCGATCATGGCGTGTACGAGCCCACTTTCTCCCAAGGCTTTTCCCACCCCCAATCGAGGCAGGGGCCTCTGGTGAGCCTGGATCAGGGATGCATAGGCAGAGGGTTCAGAAGACAGCCCCTCTCGCAGCAAAAACAGCCCCCCGGCCGCATTGCCCAGGGGACCGGTCACCCACAGGTCGTCCCCCACCCTGGCCCCCGAGCGGTACACCACGTTTTCCGGCGGGCAGTCTCCCAGGAGCATGACAGTGATGGCGATAAGAGAAGGGCTTTCCACGGTATCACCACCGGCGAGGGCAATAGCCGTTTCATCAGCCAGGGCCTTAAATCCTGCCATGAAGGATTCTAAAAAGCTGATGCTGGCCTCCGGCTTCAACCCCATAGAGAGAAACGCCGTGCGCGGGGTGCCCCCCATGGCAGCTATGTCGCTCATATTCACAGCCAGGGCCTTCCATCCAAGGGCCTCTGGGGGAAGGGTCTGTTCCGTGAAGTGAATCCCTTCAATCAAGGTATCTGTGGTGACCAGGAGGCATCTTTTGCCGCCTGTTTCCAAGACGGCACAGTCATCACCGATCCCCTTCCTGATGTGAGAGGCCAGTCCCGCCGGTCCGCATGCCTGGATCAGCTGGATGATGCCGGCCTCACCAAGGCTTTTCAATGTTTGGTTGTGTCCGCTCGTTTTCAAATGGAGTCCCTCGCCACGATGGGTTTGTGAAGAAATAGCAACCTTGATGCGCTTTGTCCACAAAGTAAGGAAAAAGGCCTAAGTTAGACACTTGGCCAGAAGCCGGTTTTCCAATTGCCGTGCCGGATTTCGTCGTGCCAGAGGGCGCTTCTGTCTGGCACGGTAATTGCTGTTAATGCTTCCAATTTGGGAACCACCAGTCAGCAACAATTCATCTTAAGGAGGCAAGAAATGAAACAAGTCAGGGCAAGACTCACAAGTGGCAAGGGATTTCTTGGAAACAACAGGGGTTTTACTCTCATAGAGATGGCCTTGGTGTTGATCATTATCGGTATCATTATCGGCGCTGTGGTCAAGGGAAAGGATCTGGTCCGGGGTGCGGAGCAGAAAAAGGTCTACACCAAGTATATGAGTGAGTGGAGGCTCGCCTATCTCAACTTCTATGACCGGACAGGAAAAATTCTGGGAGATACTTGGGACGGGACAGCTGCTGGACAGGACGGCCAAGCGGATACAGCTGCCGGAGTTGCCGGCAACCCAACTGACGCCGGCCGAGATGATCTGAATGATGGTCCGGGAGCCGGAAACGCTTATATGGGATTGGCCCAACTAGGTCTCACGGCACCGCAAACGAATACCACTGATAACTGGCAGTATAAATATGTAGACAGCGGCGGAAACGCTCATTTCTTGACGATAGCATTTGATTGGGATGGTGCCAACAATTACAATTACATGGAGATAGACAATTGCCCTAATGAATTGGCTATCGCCTTTGATACGATGATAGATGGCGAAGCAGACGGAGCCAGCGGGGATTTTCTCCATGGCACTGGAGCTGCTTGGGGCACCACGCCTACCGCAGATACCACGAACCCTGTCCAATGGAAAATGCAGTTCTAAGAGAAGGTTCGGCCATGAAGAATGCGTAAGCATAAGCCCCTCATCATTGCAGCTGCGCTCGGTGTCTGCTTTATTGTTGCCGCCCATTTCTTACTGACGGCGTACGAGAGGTACGTGTTGACTAAGGAGAAATTGGGCGCATCGAACACCCGGGTGCGATTGGTCGAACGGCACCGGGATGAACTGTCACGAAAGAAACGTGAACTTGAACGGGTGAATCGCTTCGTTAATCGTGCCAGGTTCTTAGGGGTGGAAAGGGATAACTGGTCTTATTATGACGTCGACATCCAGGAGCCAGTTTCGTTTGCGGAGGCAGAAGAGATATTGAGGCAAACAGCTAACTCCTCAGCCTACTATTTTAAGCCCTTGAAGCTCCATGTCAAAACAAAGGTGGAATCCAGTACCAAAGGCGGGCCAGGCAAACCAGCTGAAACTTCTCCTGGTTCACCGGAGGCCAAAAAAGGTGACATATTGCTCATCCTTAAAGGCTCGTTTGCGGTTGGGCAAAAACGATGATTAGAGATGCGAGGCAGTATGTCGTTGAACTGGATGGGGTGACTTATCTTTGTTCAGATGACGAGCTGGGACAGATTGGTGACCTGAAAGATATACGGGGAGACACATGGTTTGTTTCTGATTTCGAGAAAGCGATCGCCAGAACCATGACAGTAGAGGCTCCCGTGAAGTATGCAGAAATGATGGTTCGGAAAAAACTGCAGGAAACAGGTGAATTCGATGAACCGATTTCCGTGATAAACCACTGGAAAAGGAAAAAAGGCAAAAACGCCACAGACATCTTCTTCACGGCCGTTCCTACTCGGCTATACTGCCGCTACTTAGAAGATATCAAGGCCCACGAAGACAGCGTCCTTTTGTTTCCCCTTTTTTCAGTGCTCCAAGCCGTCCTAAGACGTATGCGCCACCCAAAGCCGGCAGCTGTTGTCTTCCAGCACGGCCGGTTTGCAGACTTGGTCATTGGCACAAACAGGACAGTCATTTATGCCAATCGCTGCATGGCCTTTGATACCAGCGAAGAACAGATGTCTGCTGTATGGGATATGGTCAAGACAGATATCACGGCAGCCGAGGAGGAACATAGGATCAAGGTGGACCGTATTCTTTTGCTCACATGGATAGACAGTGGAACTGGTCCCGAGTGGTCAGATGAGAGCGAACGGGAAGTCCTTTCCATGGAGGAAGAAAATCTTTCCTGTAACGGCGAGGATTATTCCGTGTCCTTTTTGAAGGCCCTGCGGATGAACTTGGGTCTGAGAGCCCTTTCACCCCCCCTAGAGAAGGTCTCTTACTACAGTCGAAGATTGCTCCCTTGCTTAAATGTCATTTTTTTCGCGGCCATCCTTTTGTGTGTCGTGGGATATCTATCTTACGGTCAGAAGGCTGATGCGTTGGGGGAACAGCTCCTTACCGCAGAAAGGCGGATTGCTGGAATGGAGCACGAGGCTCCCGTGCAGGAAATACCTTACAAGGAAACACTTTCCTTCGTGAAGGATCTGGCTCGATATCGTAAGGCCCCATCCTATAAGAGGGTCGTGAGCGATATCTCGGAGGCTTTGCCAAAAGGGGCATCTGTTGAAGTCCTGAAGGTGGATTATGCCGAGGAAGAGGTGAACATAGAGCTCTTTGGCAAGACAAACGAGCCTTTTGGTTTGACCTACAAAGGGTATCAAAGGTTCATAGACGCATTGACGCAGGGAGGATACGAGGTGGCTGAGAGTCGTCTTGATACGGAAATCCGACAATCACAGTTTTTGGCTCGATTTACCAAGAAGATTCAATGAAAAGAAAACATCACGCACTTGTGGCGCTCAGCCTAATGGGACTCTCCTTAGGGGCGGTTGGCTTGCATGCCTTCCAGAACCTGGCAACAGGGGAGGGCGTTCGACCTGCGTTTGGATGGAAACCCCTTACAAGCCAGCCCGCACCTGGACGCAACATCATAAGAGAGATAGAAAAACTGGACATGGAATTATCGAACTTGGCCCATCCCTTGGGTTCAGATCCCCCCGGAGTCAATCTCGCCTTGTTCGGCTATGAGCCCATAAAGACAGGTGAGTATGGAGCACAAGGGGGCGAAGTACTTCTACCCCCGGAGATGAATTACTCTCTCAGCCTGGCTTTTTCAGCTGGAACGATAGGCTTTTGTGTCATCGATGGTGTCTTTTACCATAAAGACTCGGTCCTTCCGGATGGCGCTCACATCGTCAGGATAGAGCCACATCAGGTCCTGGTCCAGAAAGGTGAATTGTTGCACTGGATACCTATAACCGACAACCTGAAGTCAGAGCACGAGAAAGAGAAGGAGACCGGAGAAAGGGCGTGAAAACACATAACTCCCTTCTGACACTCACGCTGTTCCTTCTTCTGGCCGGATGCGCCCTTGGGCCTGCATCGGTTCTCGAGCCAAAACGGCCGTCTCCCGAATTAATTCCCAAACAAACAGAGGCTGAATCAGACGCGTTGGCTACCTTCCAAAAGGGATCGAGGGAGAACTTAGAAAAAAAGGCCACCAGGACGGTTGAAGTCGAGCCAATGATGCCGCAGTATGATCCTCTTGATGATCAGATTGTCTCTTTTTCCATGGTGGACGAAGACCTGCAGCTAATACTCTATTCTCTTTCCCAGGCAGTGGGCATGAATCTCATCATCGACCCAAGCTTGGCTGAGGGAAAGCGCCTGGTCACGCTGAATCTTGAGAATGTCTCAGCTTCCACCGTTTTGAAGGAAATTCTCAGCACCTTCGATCTGTACTATCAGGTTGAGCAAAATGTGATTCGTATCAAACCCTACGAGGAGAGGATATTTAGGCTAAACTTTCTGGACACCAGCGTAAAGGCCGCTTTTGATGTGGGTGGTGATGTCCTGGGGGCAGCAGAAACTGAGACCGCCACTGGACTTTCGGGAAATTTTAAGCTCTCAGGACAGGGGGCCAAGAAAGGAAATCCTTATGACCTCGTAGAGGAGATGATCAGAGGGATACTCTCCAAAGGGGGCAAATATTCACTGAACAGATTATCCGGCAGTCTGTATGTGAAAGACAGGCCGGCGGTTATTCGTTCCATCGCAAGATTAATCAATCATCTAAAAGATATGCTGGCAAGGCAGATACTCATTGAGGCAAGGATCATTGAAGTAAGCCTTTCTGATCAGTACTCTTATGGGATTGACTGGAGTGTGGTGAGAGACAAGTCATCCACGGCATCCGATTATGATAGTGTTGCCTGGGGCCTGGGAAGTGGTTTAATTTTGCGCCATGTCGACACGGATTGGACCATTAGCGCCACCCTTAATGCCTTGAGAACCTTTGGAGATACCAAGATCGTTTCAAACCCGAGCTTACGCTGCAAGCACAGTCAGCCGGCGATTATCAGCGTCGGAACCTCATTCACTTACAAAAAAAGCGTGACCACAACACTTGTTGACCGCGATTCGCGCACGGACGAAGCTACAGAGGTCGAGGTGTCCACCGTCTTTGATGGACTTGTTCTTGGCGTGATTCCCTTTATTGAACAAGATGGCAGAATTACCCTGCTCATCAATCCGATAAAGAGTGACGTTGATCCCATCAGCCTCGAGCCGGAGGACGTCGATGGTCGGGGCAACGAGAGCATATCTCTTCCCATAGTCGGCATCAAGGAGATCAGCACTACCATTGGGGTCAACAGCGGCGATGTGGTTGTCCTTGGTGGCCTGATTGACAAACACCGTCAGAAATCGCAAAAGGGTGTTCCTTTTCTTTCAGGCATTCCGTTACTCGGGTATCTTTTCAAGAATGAAGCCGTGAGGGACGAAACTCGGGAACTGGTCATTATTCTGAGTGTTTCAATGTTATGATTGAGCTTAGAGATTGGGGCATTGACGCTTTCATTTAGTCTCTTAATTTCTAAATTTATAAATTCATGATCTGGTTTTTCCATGAGCGTTATTTTCAAAGCACTGGAAAAGGTGAGGAGATCTTCCCTGAGCCAGGAAAAGAAGGGAGTTAGGCTAAGAAGAAGTAGAAATATCTATTCGTTTCGTAGAATCGTGATTTCGCCCTTCGGGATCCTTTGCCTTGCCGTTTTGTTGATCCTCTTAGCCCTTTTTTCTGCCTATGGAGAAAGGTTACTTGGAGATTATTTTTCAGGCAACAACAAACAGCGGGTGACAGGAAAGGCCAAACCCGCCATCCATGCTACCATTGACGTGAGGCCACAGAATCAGGCTTTGAGGAAAAGGGAGGCGAGCCCGGAGGCATTTTTACTGGGGCATGAGAACACACGCGAGGAGACTCTGCCTGACTCACCAGCAGATATTCCTGTTGAAGAGGTAAAACTTAGGAGACAGTACCTGCCTCCATCAGACTTAAAGAAAACTCGTCCCCCAGTCGCCTCGAGCCAAAAGTACTCACCCCCCGAATCTCAAACAAGACTTGGGAAGCCATCAGGAGAGATTGAATGGACCGTGGAACGGGTGCCCTTGTCAAAGGAGCCGGTTTTATCAGACGATGAGCCCGGGGAGGGGGCTTTACGTCCTGCCGCGGGGAACAGCCCAAAAGACGGGTCCAAATTACCGACCGAGGGCGTCTTAAGTCGTGGCACACCACCGTCTGACAACGTTCGAATGAGTTATGTCCCACCGGCTGGTGAGAAGAAAACGAAG
>JASFPF010000011.1:0-12384 GCA_050116135.1 Deltaproteobacteria bacterium
TTTTATAGAAAGAAATGAGCTGCAGACACATGTTGTTAGAGGTTTCTATGACCGCATTCTACATATTCATTTTTCGGGCTATCTTGGGCGGGATCTTTGCCGTCCTGCTCACGCGTTTTTTTTACCCCAAGGCATCCATTGTAGGGATGATTGCTATTGCCATCTTCCTGGTGGGCATGGCCTACGTGATGGAGACGTTCCACAAGCGAAAGAGGAAGGCCGCAAGAAAGGACTGATTGTTGAAACAAATCATTCTGGGTACTGCAGGCCATATTGACCATGGAAAAACGAGCCTGATCAAAGCGCTGACGGGCATCGATACGGACCGGCTGAAGGAGGAAAAGCGCCGGGGGATTACCATCGAATTGGGCTTTGCTTGGTTGGACCTTCCTGGCGGGCAACACTTGGGGATTGTGGACGTGCCCGGCCACGAAAAGTTCGTGAAAAACATGGTGGCAGGGGCCAGCGGGATCGACCTGGTGGCCTTGATCATAGCAGCCGATGAAGGCGTGATGCCTCAGACAAAAGAACATTTGGAGATATGCAAACTCTTGGGCATAAAACATGGCCTGGTGGCGTTAACCAAGATTGACATGGTGGACGAGGAGTGGATCGAGCTGGTCAGCGATGACGTGACGTCCTTTCTCAAGGGGAGCTTTCTGGAAGGGGCGCCAATCATACCTGTATCAGCGTTAACAGGCAAAGGGTTACCCGATTTTCTCAAGGCATTGGACTCCTTGTGCGACGGGGTCCCTGAACGTTCCTCCAGCGGCCTATTTAGGCTTCCTGTGGACCGGGTTTTCTCCATGAAGGGGTTTGGTACGGTGATTACCGGAAGCCTTGTTTCGGGAGGCATTGGCGTTGGGGATACGATCATGATCTATCCCTCAGGGATCCAAGCAAAGGTGCGTGGGATTCAGGTACATAACCAGGCGGTGGACCAAGCCACAGCAGGAATGAGAACCGCCATAAACTTTCAGGGCTTAGAACGCTCGGCCACAAAGCGCGGGGACGTGCTAGCACGGGTCAACACGCTGAAACCGAGTTACATGGTGGATGTGGTCCTCACCTATCTTGGATCTAGGAAGAAAGCCCTTGAGAACCGCACAAGGGTTCGATTTCATACAGGTACCAGCGAGATTTTGGGCAACGTGATCCTCTTGGATCGTGAGGAGCTAAAAAGCGGTGACACGGCCGTTGTCCAGTTTCGTCTGGAGTCTCCGGTGTCGGTTGTAAAAGATGATCGGTTTGTGATCCGAAGTTATTCCCCCATCAGGACCATAGGTGGCGGCTACATCGTCAATCCAGTGCCCACTAAACACAAACGGTTTAAGGAGCCGGTTTTATCCGTGTTGAACCGTCTGGCAGAGAGTCCCCCTGATGAGATTATCACCTCCCATGTGAAAGAGTCTGGGCTTTTAGGGGTCGCGTTTTCTGATTTAATGATCATGACGAATCTGCCGGAACGGGAGCTTGAAAAGCGCCTCCAACAGCTCCTTTCCCAGAAAGTCCTTATTCTAGTGGACCGCGAAAATCGCATTTTCCTTCACGGCTCGGTTCTTGATGAGCTTCGGGAAGAAGCCATCCAGGTTCTGGAAGCGTACCATAAAGCCCATCCCCTCAAGGCAGGAATGAGCAAGGAGGCGTTCAAATCGAGTCTGCCCAAGACGTTGGGGCTGCGGCCATTTAGTATCTTGCTGGAGGATTTGACCAAGTCGAACAGGGTGGTCCAGAAAGAAGATGTCATCCACCTTTCCGGACACCGGATCGCCCTGGAGGCTGATCAGAAAGATATTAGACACAAGATTGAAAGGGCATATCTCGAAAGTGGGCTTCAGCCACCGTATTTTAAAGAACTGGCCGCCTCTGTGGGAGAGGACCCTGCTCGTGTGAAAGATGTCCTGGGCCACATGCTCCAGGCAGGCATCCTTGTGAAGGTCAAGGAAGGTCTTTACTTTCATAAGGATGTGATAGAGAGGTTGAAAGCCAGGCTCGTGTCGTTTCTGACGGCCAACACCCAAATTACCACACCCCAGCTCAAAGAGGTGACCGGGGTAACGCGGAAATATATGATTCCCCTGATTGAATATTTTGACGCCTCAAAGGTCACGATTCGAGTCGGGGATGTCCGAAGATTGCGAGAGGGCTAGAGTGAATTATAAACAGTTTCTTACGGTGCGGATTATTGGAGGGACGCTCCTTTTTGTCTTCGTCTTGTGGGGATTGTGGGCTTTCCTGGGCGCGTTCAAGAAGCCTGAGGGATTGCCTGATGCCCACATTGAGGAGGGTAGACCGGCTCATGGCATCGAGGCCCCTGATGCGGGTGGCGATCATCATGTCGCCCACGAGCCACCTGCGTTTGACCATGGGGAGCCGGCTGAGCACAGGGTGCCCGCCGAACACCATGCTGGAACGGAACACGATGATTTCCTTGCCGGTGATTCGCAAGCCGGACATGGCAGCCCAGCCGAGCACGGGGCCTCAACGAAACATGCGCCTGCAGCCGAGCACGGCGTTTCGCCTGAACATGGTGCTGCACCTGAACACGGCCTTTTACATGAGCCCAAGGCCAAAGGGGTTCACTTTGTGGAGGCCATGATTTCGGTCCTCGACTATGAACTCAACGAGCGCTTTTGGGGATGGCGCGCCAATGACGTGATTCGAATTACCGATAATGTGGAGAACATGCAGCTTGGCATGTTGGAGGTGGTGCGTCGCGCGAGCGTGAACCTGGCGGAAAGGATCTCTCGCCACGGGGTGTCAGCCGCTATTGACAAGGACCTGGAAAATGCCATGAATTGGTTTATGATCAAGCCAGACGAGTTCTGGCTCCCCTCGGCAGAGGAAAAATACAAAGATAGCTTGGAGGCGTTGCGCACCTACGCTGATAGACTTGAAAGAGGCGAGGCCCATTTTTATGTCCGGGCGGACAGCCTCATCCCTCTCCTTCTCAGCTTTGCAGACTTGGCAGGCAGTTGTGATGAGAACCTGGTAAAAAAACACGAGGCTGACGGCTCTCCGGTGAGCTGGTTTAAGGCGGATGACTACTTCTACTACGCCAAAGGGGTAGCCCAGGCCCTGGCCAAGATACTCCACGCCGTCATGGAAGATTTCTCAGAAGTCATTCACTCACGCCAGGGCCATGACCTTCTCCACCACGCCATCCATGCCTGTGAAGTGGGTGGCGACCTGGAGCCCTGGATCGTCACAGACGCAGCCCTGGACGGGGTCTTGGCCAACCACAGGGCCAACATGGCTGCCGAGATAAGCCACGCCCGCTATTTCCTGAATGCGCTGGCAACGGCCCTGTCCACCTGAGGCGAATCACACCCTGAGACTTCCGATGAGTTGGCTGATATCGGGAATGTCTTTTTCAAGAAGATAACTCTTCAGGCCTTCTGCGACCTCCACCGTTGCTCGTGGGTTGACGAAGTTCGCAGTGCCGACCTGCACGGCTCTGGCTCCCACGATGAGGAACTCCAGGGCATCCGAGGCATCCACAATCCCCCCGATACCAATGACTGGGATGCCAACCGCCTGAACAGCCTCCCAGACCATTCGCAGGGCAATCGGCTTGATCGCCGGTCCGGAGAGTCCACCTATCGTATTGCCAAGCTTGGGGCGCCGTGTTTCCACATCCACCGCCATGGAAGTGATCGTATTGATCAGAGACAGGGCATCCGCCCCGGCTTCTTCCACACTCTGGGCAATGGTGGCGATATCCGTAACATTGGGCGAAAGCTTAACGATCAGAGGCAGCTTTGTCTTTTCTCTTACCCCTTGTGTGACTTGAAAAGCCATCTTCGGATCAGTACCAAAGGCGATTCCCCCAGCCTTGACATTGGGGCAGGAGATATTTAGTTCGAGGCCTGCGACGCCCTCCAGATCATTGATTCGCTCGGCCAATTTGCCATATTCATCAACATTCCGGCCATATATGTTCAAGATAACAGGCGTTTCAAGGGATTGAAGAAAAGGGAGCTTCTCTTGCACAAAGGCCTGAAGTCCAACATTTTCAAGCCCGATGGCGTTTAACATGCCACCGCATGTCTCTACGATGCGGGGTGGGGGATTGCCTGGGACGGGCTTCAGAGCAAGGCCTTTGACGATGATGGCACCCAGGCGGTTCAGATCAAAAAACGACGCAAAGGCCTCTCCATACCCAAAGGTTCCAGAGGCGGTCATCACCGGATTCTTCATGGAGATGCCACCCACGTTTACGGCAAGCCTGGGTCCCGCCATGTCAAACCTTGCCCCTTTCCCCTTTCTACATGAACCCGTTGCGCATCAAAACCGTCTTATCTGAACTTGCCCATGGCCTAATGGACGATCGTTGCCAGAACGGCTATGCCAAGAACGATGGTGGCAACGCCCGCGACCTTGTGGATCTTGTCTGTCGCCTCGAACCACCAGTCGATGATCTTTCTTACCATTTCCATGAGGGCGAACAAAACCATGGCAGCCCCTCGGGTGCGTGTTGCAAGCCCATCTTTTCAAGCTGTTGGGCAGAATATGGCAACTCATCAAAGATGTCAAACGCCAGGCCTATGCCTTCCCTCTATGGGCCTTGTCACCTCCTGGGATATCATGATAAGTGATCCCCCATGTTCCAGTTGGGGCAGGGTCAAAGAGGAAGTATGAGATTTTTGACCCGTCTACGTGCTCACTGACTAAATCGCAAAAACTCAGCCTAACGGCCTCAAACAGTATGCGATTTACCCACTAAAGTGGGCCGTTCGTTTCGCCCGGCCTATGGCTCGGGAAGTCGACGGCTCGGAGAGATGGGTGCCCCAAAGAACTCATCATTGTCGCTTTCCGAGGTTATGCAATAAAACTCTCGGATAGGGATGGAAGATGGTGGCTTGGTGATGTGTAATGAGAATGATCCACCCTCCAGCTGGGATTACCAGAAGGAGACACTTTGTTGACGCGGGCCATCAGGTTTCTCAAAGAACAGGACATCCCATTTGAGGTGGCAGAATATGACCACCTTGAAAAGGGCGCATTGTTTGCTTCGCAAGCGATCGGCATGCCGGTTGAACAAACCATCAAGACGTTGGTCGTTGAGGTCTCCAAGAAAGGCTATCTTGTGGTGCTCATGCCGGGCAGCAAGAACATTTCCTTCAAAAGACTTGCCAGGATCCGAGGGGTCAAGAGGGTTGCCATGGTCCATACAGCCTTGGCCGAGCGTCTCACGGGTTATTTGGTCGGGGGTATAAGCCCCTTTGGTATGAAACAGCACCTCCCCGTGGCCATGGATGCAGGGTTACTGACCTTTGATAAGGTTGCCATCAACGGAGGCAAGAGAGGGCTGATGCTGATCATGGGCCCCACAGACATTTTGATGGCAACAGATGCCGAGGCGATCCCATTATGATCAAGGTTTTCGAGTGGTGATTAACCGCATCCCTGAGGAACGATGCCTGAAATAGACCTGAGCCAAGGAACCATATATTACGAGACCCATGGGGAAGGCGAACCACTCGTTGGGCTCCACTATGGCGCAGGGTCTACCAAGGCCTGGAAAGACCAGGTTCAAGCCTTTTCCAGGCACTTCACCTTTATTATCTACGATCGTCTCGGACACGGTCGGTCTGAACGTCATCTCGCCTATGAGGAGGGATACTTTGAAGACCGAGCTAGGGAACTCGGCGAACTGATTCACACTTTGGGCTTCGAGGCCGTCCATTTGTGCGGCCTGTGCGAAGGGGGGGCGGTGGCCCTTGTCTTTGCATCCTCGTTCCCAAATAAGGTCAAAACCCTTGTCCTCCAGGGTGTGGGGTACCACACCACTGATGAGACCGTTACGCGATGCGGACGGTTTTTTCGACCCTGGGCTGAACTCGATGAGAATTTTAAACGCAGCCTTATTCTCCATCATGGAGAGGATTATGCCGGACTGAGATGGGAGGCCATTAGAGACGCAAAGCCCTATGTTTGGGATCGAACCTACGATATAAGATCTCATTTTCCCAAGATTCAGGCACCCACCCTGATCATTGGCGGTGACCGGGACCCATTCTTTGGTCTGGAGCATCCTGTGACGGCGTTCAGGGGGATCAAGAACGCTGAGTTGTGTATCCTTCCCGGGGCCGGGCATTTTCTCAGTGAAGAGACGCCGCTTGTGTTTAATCAAATGGTGATGGACTTCCTTAGAAAAACCGCCATCCGTGACTCTTCGGAGTCGAGGCGTCCACCTGCTGCGGCTGCTTCGGCATCCAACTCCTCTAGTTGTACATGAGTGTTTGCACTGCAGCCCAGTGACGACATAGACTTTTTATGCTTCGCCTGGTGTCGTGTCTCAGTAATTCTTTTAAAACGTGTCGCCATCAAGCCATTTTCCGGGCTCCGTGAGCATTTCCGGGACGTTAGCTTAGTTTTGTTGAACCGCGAAAGCGAGCGCAATCCCGCAGATTGCTGCGGGGTTAGCTAGCGTATCTGAAAGTGGTAAACTTCCTTACGGTCGAAGATTCCCTGCAGCTTCACCTCGGCGAACTCAGTCGAGTCGCTGCAGGGAATCTTCAATCATAAAAACTCGGGCTAACGACCTCAGACAGTTTATGATTCTTAACACTTCACTCAGCTGACCTCACACTGCCGAAAAGGCTCAATGTCGCGCGGAAAAGGCTTTCGGCTACATAGTGACTGATGACAGTGACTTCTGAGACACGAGATGTCTGAGATACGAGACTGGGATGTGATAAGAGGCCAGAGAAAACCTGCTGTTGAACTGGTCAGAAAGCGGTCTCAATGACCGTCCAGAAATGGAGAAAATGGCCTTGATTTTTTTGGATTAAGAGGATAATCTTAAAAAATATGGGGATGTAGCTCAGCCGGGAGAGCGGTACGTTCGCAACGTACAGGTCAGGGGTTCAAATCCCCTCATCTCCACCAAGATAGCATTGCACACAGCGGGGATCTCATCGGTCCATACCCAATGCCATATCCCATGACCTTTTCCTCAACCTAACCAGCCAACAAAGGAAATAAAATGAGTCCTAGGAAGTCAAAGAAGCGCTCGGCGAGAATCACGCGCAGGACTAAGGAAACCGATATCACAATGGAGCTAACCATTGAGGGCAAGGGCGAGGGAAAGATTTCTACGGACGTGCCTTTTCTAGACCACATGCTCACCCTGATGACGGCCCATGGCCTTTTTGATCTGGTGTTGAAGGCAGAGGGGGACATTGAGATTGACGGGCATCACACGGTTGAGGACATAGGGATGGTCCTTGGTCAGGCCTTTAGCGAGGCGTTGGGGGACAGAAAAGGGATAAGGCGTTATGGGAGGGGCCTGGTCCCCATGGACGAGGCCCTGGCCTCCGTGGTCATTGATTTTTCAAATCGGCCTGTCTTGGTCTTTCATGTCGATTTTAAGCGAGAGAGTACCGGAAGCTTTGACGTGGAACTCGTCAAAGAGTTTTTCAAGGCCTTCGCCGATCAGAGCGGTGCCACGGTTCATATCAACCTCATGTACGGCCAGAATACCCACCATATTATTGAGGCCGTCTATAAGGCCTTCGGACAAGCCCTTGATGAGGCCACCTTGCTCGATGAAAGGATCAAGGGGGTCCGTTCTACCAAGGGTGTCTTATAAGGCGGGGTGCGTCGTGATGTCGATCAGGCTTCGAGGTGTCTGCATGCCTGTTGTCCGGCTGTCTTTGGCTTTGGTGGCTCTTTGCATCTTGGGATGTGCCTCCGGCCCGCCAGCCTCAGCGCCTGGGCGAAGAGAGACGTTGCATATTCAAAGTGTGCTGGTTCTGCCGTTCAAGGAGGCACATGCGCTCTATGGGACAGACAGAAGTGTTCGCTGCCCCTTGTGCGGCGCCGTCTTTGAGACGGGACCTATTGAGGCAGGTGCTGGCACATACGTGAGTCGGCAACTGGTGGCCTTTCTGAAAGAAAAGACTCCCTACATGCTGATTCCCTCGGGCCCGGCAGAGGGCATTCGTTCTGAGATCATTTCCCAAGATCCTGGTATGTCCGAACGAGACCTCCTTGTGGAGATGGGAAGAAGGATGCAGGCAGATGCCGTCATGAGTGGCATGATCTATCGGTTTCGACAGCGCATTGGCACGTCTTTTTCAGTTGATACGCCAGCCTCTGTGGCACTTGGCGTCCACTTGATACGGGTGGCTGACAGCCGCTTGACATGGACAGGAATCTTTGATGAAACGCAACATAGCCTTAGCGAAAACCTGCTCCAATTGCGTACCTTTGTAAAAAGGGGCGGGGGGTGGCTTACTGCAGAGCAACTGGCCACCTTCGGACTGCATGAAACCCTGGCCACCCTGCCTTTGCCTTAATCGTCTATGGGCTGGGTTCCTTCCCGCAGCAGCCCGGACCTTTCGTCGGCAAACTTCACCTGTTTGGGTTGTCTGGGCCTCCAGGGTGCATCAATGGCTGTCCAATGATTTCATTGGCCGATCCTATTGCCCCGCGACTTATTAATAATTTTTACGACACCATGAAACTCAGGAGGCTGTCATATGCTCATCATCCCTGCCGTGGATATTAAGGAAGGGCGCTGTGTGCGTCTGCTCCAGGGGCGCCGAGATTCTGAAACCGTGTTTTCTGATGATCCTTCGGCCATGGCAGAGAAATGGGAGTCAGAAGGGGCCCAGATGCTCCATGTTGTGGATCTGGATGGCGCTTTCGAACAGGGTCCTCAAAATGTTGAATTTATTGAACGTATCGTCAATAAGGTCCACATCCCCATTGAGCTGGGGGGCGGCATAAGGACGATGGAAACCATTTCCATGTATCTGGATTTAGGTGTCAGCAGGGTCATTGTGGGCACCGAGGCCATTCGCAATCCAGGGCTGATCGAGGAGGCTTGCAGGCTCTACCCAGGCAAGATTGTGGTGGGCATTGACGCCCGTGATGGGATGGTTGCTGTGGACGGGTGGACCAAGACGAGTGAAAGGGAGGCGATGGCCGTGGCAAAGGGTTTTGAAGGCTGGGGTCTGGCGGCCATTGTTTTTACAGACATTCAAAAAGATGGGATGGAGAGTGGCCCGAGTATTGAGCAGACCAAGGCGCTGGCTGAAGCTGTGACCACACCGATTATCGCCTCAGGGGGTGTGTCTCATATCGACGACATCAAAGCCCTTCTTCCGCTAAAGGAGGTGGGTGTTGAGGGCGTGATCATTGGCAGGGCATTATATTCAGGGTCAATCAATCTGAAAAAAGCGCTGGCGTTTGTTGGTCGGTGAACAAAAGCGAGGGCATAATCTTCCGGTCAAATATCCCCACAGGTTGATTCCTGAAAAGGCTTTGTTTTTTTTGTTGACATTTTGGTTATTGATTATTATCATCCACGTTTTATAATTTTGTGCGGCCTCAACATCTCAATCTCAAAATCCTTTCTCCTTGGAGCTTGCTATTCCGACGACGTCTTCCCATCTTGAGCCTGAGCTGACGTCTGTTGAAAGGGACGTCTTAACACCGTTATTGCATGCCACGCACCTTTGCACCAAACACCCCTTGCTCGCCATTGCCGGGCACACCAACGCTTTGATCCATCAGCCAGCCGTGTTGTCTACAATGCCCATTGTCAAGCAATTGGGCATCAACGAAGGAGCCGCTTATCTGTCGACACACAACGAGAAAATCGTGGCAACGACATGACGGCGTTTCCACGATGGATCAAGAGAGGCACGGCGGCATGGATTTACGCTAAGACGCAGGGTCTATTGACGGGAATCGGTTATGCGTTATTTTTTGGATGGTCGACATTTTTACTTCGCGGTCTTCGCCTGAAGGCGCAGAATCACGATCCTTATCTCCAAGGGGGTTTATATTTTGGCAGGGTTCATACCAGACGATAAGGTTGCTGACGTCCGAAATGCAGCCAATGTCGTTGATGTCATTTCAGAATACATTGACCTGAAAAAGACCGGGAAGAACTTCTTGGGGCTATGCCCATTTCATGCCGAGAAAAAGCCCTCTTTTACCGTCAACGAAGAAAAACAAATATTTCATTGTTTTGGATGTGGGCAGGGTGGCAATGTCTTGACCTTTGTCATGCTGTATCACAACCTCAACTTTCCGGAAGCCGTTCGGTTCCTCGCCAATAAATATGGAATCGAGATCTCCACCAGGCACATGTCCCCTGGCCAGAAGCGACAATTGAAGCAAAAGGAAATGCTCTTTGACATCAATCAAGAGGCTGCTGCCTATTTCAAGGCAATGCTTCTGGAAAGCCCTTTGGGCAGTCCTGCAAGGGCGTATTTAAAAAAACGGCAAATGACGCCCCAGGTTACAGAACGTTTTTGCCTTGGATATGCCCCTGGTGGATGGCGCAATCTTGTAAAGCACTTTTCGACCAAGGGGATATCTCTTAAGAGCGTGGAGAAAGCGGGTCTGATTATCCCCAAGAGGGAGGGCTATTATGATCGATTCCGGGATCGGATCATCTTTCCTATTGTTGATATCCATGAGAGGGTGGTGGGGTTTGGTGGTCGGAGCCTGGACGAGAGCTTGCCCAAGTACCTGAACTCACCTGAGACCCCTGTCTATCACAAGAGTCAAACCTTGTATGGGTTGCACGCAGCCAAACAGACATGCCGGCAGACTGGTTCCGCCTTTGTGGTTGAAGGGTACTTTGATGTATTGGCCCTGAACTGCCACGGCATCAATAACGTCGTAGCCACCCTGGGAACAGCCCTTTCCCGAGACCATATACGAATCCTAAGGGGCTATGCAGGGCAGGTTGCACTTGTCTTTGACTCAGATGAAGCGGGTATAAAGGCCGCTGAGCGAAGTCTTCCTTTGTTTGTGGAAGAGAAGGTGGATGCCTGCGTCATGCGCCTTCCGAAGGGCAAGGATCCGGACTCCTATGTCCTTGAAAACGGGGGCGATCGTTTCCGCCAGTTGGCGGATCAAGCCATGGACATGATGGAGTTTCTCATAGCCTCAGCCGTGGAGAAGCACGGCCTTTCCCCTCAAGGGAAGGTAAGGATTGTGGAGGCATTAAAAGGACCTCTCGGTTTGCTGGTCGACAGTGTGAGCCGGGCAGTTTATGTCAAGGTCCTGGCCGAGCGCGTCGATATTGATGAGGCCGCCATTTTGGAACGGATACGAACTGCGACCCAGAAGGGGAAAAAGAGGGTTTCCGAAGCACGGCGTCAAAATGGTTCAAAGCTGGAGGAAACCCTGGTAGCTATCATGCTCCAATGGCCTGACATCTTTTCTAGTGTAAATGCCCAGGAGATTGTTGATGGCCTTGAAAGTCAATCTTTAAAGCAGGTCGGGCAGATGATCCTGGACAGATTAAAATCCAGCCAATCGGCAGCAGGGGCTGATTTGATCGCGCAGGTTCATGATCCCCAGATCAGGAACGTGATATCTTCACTGGCAGTGGAAGAGGGGTTATGGGATCGTGAGAGCTGCCTCAAAATCGTGGGCCAGTACAAAACCTGCCTCATGAAAAGGCAGGAGAAGGTGTTGCTCAGAAAGATCAAAGAGGCTGAAAAGGCTGATAACCAGGAATTGCTCCACGAACTCCTTGGAGAAAAGCAGAGGCGGCTCCATGGGCGCTTGAACAGCGAAAGCGAGCGCATTCCCCGCAGCTTGCCGCGGGGTTAGCGAGCCTATCTGAAAATGGCAAACTTCCTTACGGTCGAAGATTCCCTGCGGCTTGCTGCAGGGATCTTCAATGCTAGTTGAGAGCCGGGAGAAAATTTGTTTGGAAGGAGATTTCTATGACCAAGAAGTCCGAGGTCGAACATCTAAAGCAACTCATCACAAAGGGCAAGAGGCACGGCTATCTTACCTACGAGGAGCTCAATGATGCGTTGCCGGCTGGAGAGGTTTCCTCCGACCAGGTTGACGAAATGATGATGGTTTTCGATGAGCTCGGCATTGAGATCATTGACGGAAAAAAGATCAGTGTGCTTAAGCAGAAGGTCAAGAAAACAACCCCACAGGCGAAGCCAAGACCGTCCTTAGAGCCGGGAAAGGACACCTTCGGTCGTGTCACAGATCCTGTCAAAATGTATCTGCGTGAGATGGGACTGGTATCTCTGTTGAGCCGAGAAGGAGAGGTGGAAATCGCTAAACAGATCGAGGTTGGGGAACAGGAGGTGTTGAAGGCTTTAATGGAGTGCACGGTAGGGGCTCGGAGAATCGTCAGTCTTGGCAAGCACCTTCGACGAGGCGAGATCCGTCTCAGGGACGTCCTGCGCGACGTGGATGAGACGGATGCTTACATTGAAGAAGCAGAACACACAGAAAAGATTTGTGACATCATTGATGTCGTAGGAAAAATTGAGCAGGAGAATGAAGCCTACAGGGAGGAGTTGTTTGGTCCTCCTATGGACCGCGAGGGACGACGACGGGTGAGGCGATGCATCAACCGGAGAAGTCGAAAAAGTTTTGACT
>JASFPF010000012.1:0-11913 GCA_050116135.1 Deltaproteobacteria bacterium
GGCTAAATGCTTCGTGATCGCCGACGTCAGCGTCGTCTTGCCATGATCAATATGACCAATCGTGCCTACATTTAAATGCGGCTTCACTCGCTCAAACTTCTTCTTGGCCATCTCCTGTCCCTCCCTGTGCTTAAGAAATGATCCTAATCAGGAACAAAAAACCTGATTTCCCGGCCCTTCGTGGCTTTGAATTTGTCGTGCCACAAGGGAATGTGGGGATATATTATGGCGGATTTAAACGGCCATGACGCCTATGTTTCTGAGGCTCATATGGGATGCCAAACGCGCCATGTTCCATCGGTCATGAAAGAAACCCACGTTGCCCCCAATAAAAGACTCTCGCAACGATTGAGGGCCGTGTCGAGTTAACCGTGTTGAATAACGGGTCTGCCTCACAGTTATTTTGGGCCCCGGTCTTGTTAATCCGACCCTTTCTCACCACCTATAATGGGCAAAGGCCTTGTTAGCCTCAGCCATTTTGTGCGTGTCTTCTCTTTTCTTTATGGCTGCACCCCGCTGCTTGGCCGCATCCATCAACTCACCAGCCAACCTCTCAGCCATGGTCCTTTCCGAACGTTTTCGAGCAAAGGCTATCATCCATCTGATTCCCAAAGCCGCTCGTCGACTTCGGCGCACCTCAACAGGGACCTGGTACGTAGAGCCTCCCACCCGACGGGACTTGACCTCAACCAGAGGCTTAACGTTGTCCATGGCCTGCTCAAAGATCTTAAGAGGCGGCTCTTTGGTTCTCTTTTCAATGATGTCAAAGGCCTTGTACATGATGAATTCCGAAACACTTTTCTTGCCGTCCGTCATCATACAATTGATGAACTTGGAGACTAGTTTACTCTTATATTTAGGATCAGGCAGAACATCACGTTTCGGAACGGCGCCCTTTCTTGGCATATAAAACTCTCCTCACGCGTCAAATTAAGCTGTGTTGCCAAAAAACCTTACGCGGCTATCTCGGCCTCTTGGTACCATACTTTGATCGTCCCTGTTTGCGGTCCTGGACACCAATAGAATCGAGGGTTCCCCGGACCACATGGTAACGGACACCTGGCAGATCCTTAACACGGCCACCCCTCACCAGTACCACAGAATGCTCTTGGAGATTGTGCCCCACACCAGGAATGTATGAAGTCACCTCGATGCCGTTGGTCAAACGAACCCTGGCCACTTTTCTCAGGGCGGAGTTAGGCTTTTTGGGCGTGGTCGTGTACACCCGCGTGCACACCCCACGTTTCTGAGGACACTGTTTTAGGGCAGGGGTGTTTGGGTTTTTCTGTACACGCCTCCGACCCCTCCTGATCAACTGATTTATCGTAGGCATAAGGCTTCCCTCGCGTCATCATGGCGAATGCCAGTGTTGAAATTCGCGTTGCCGTTGGCACAAATCCCGAAAATCAAAAAATTTATATTAATACTCGCCTAGTGTCAACACCTTTTTCACTTGTTTTCAGGCGTGAGCCACTTCTGCCTTGTCATCATCCGAGACGGCCATGGGAGGCCCGGATTCTTCTGGTGCCCCCTCTACCTCCAAGGCAACCGGGGCCTTTCGATAGCGCCGCATGCCCGTGCCCGCGGGAATAATCCGTCCCATGATGACGTTCTCTTTCAGACCCCGCAAATGGTCCACCTTGCCAGCGATCGTTGCCTCGGACAGCACCTTGGTCGTCTCTTGAAACGAGGCCGCAGAAATAAAGCTCTCAGTGCTCAACGATGCCTTAGTGATGCCCAAGAGAAGGGGCTCTGCCACAGCGGGTCTGCCGCCCCCGGCAATCACTTTGGCATTGATATCTTCAAAACGGGTCTTCTCTACATGTTCTTCCAAGATAAGGTCTGTGTCTCCCACTTCCTGAATCTTCACACGTCCTAACATCTGCCGGACAATGACCTCAATGTGCTTGTCGTTGATCCTGACCCCTTGGAGGCGGTAAACTTCTTGGATTTGGTCCACCAGATACCGTGCCAAGGCCAGATCGCCTCGGATATTGAGGATGTCATGGGGGTTTGCGGCCCCCCCGATCAAAGGATCCCCCGCTCTGAGGAAATCCCCCTCTAGGACGTTGATATGCTTTCCTCGTGGGATCAAATACTCTTTCTTCTCCCCAACATCTGGTGGGGTTATGGTAATCTTTTGCTTCCCCTTTGTTCCCTTCGCAATACTCACATACCCGTCGATCTCAGTGAGCACAGATGCTTCCTTCGGTTTTCTGCACTCAAAGAGTTCGGCAACACGGGGTAGGCCTCCGGTAATATCCTTGGTTTTGGTTGTTTCTCTTGGGAGTTTGGCTATGACGTCTCCAGCATTAACCATATCTCCCTCAAAGACCATGAGAATAGCATCTGTGGGTAAAAAACAGCGGGCCATTCCCCCTCCGGGCAGTTTCGCTGTTTTATTTGACTCATCCTTTATAGAAATCCTTGGGCGAACATCAGAATCCTTGTGCTCTACAATCACGTAGCTTGCCTTCCCTATCACGGGATCGACCTTCTCCTTCATAGTGACCCCGGGGATGATATCTCCAAACTTCACCTTGCCCCCAGTTTCGGTCAGAATCGGCGTTGTGTAAGGATCCCATGTGACTAAGAGGTCACCTGGCTTCACTTTTTGACCGTCTTTTACCCTGAAATGGGCGCCGTAAATGACTGGATACTTCTCTCGCTCTCTGCCTGCCTTGTCTACAATAGCAAACTCTCCACCTTGGCGGTTCATGACAACATAGTAACCCTCCGGATTTTTAGCCGTCTTGAGGTCGATATACTTTACTTTGCCAGCATGCAACGCCCTGAAGTCAGCCTGTTCCCAGGCGCCGCGGGCCGTGCCGCCGATATGGAAGGTCCGCATGGTAAGCTGCGTTCCCGGTTCACCGATAGACTGGGCCGCCAGGATACCGACAGGTGTGCCGACCTCGACAGGCTTGCCATAAGCCAAATCACGGCCGTAACACTTACAACAAACCCCGCTGCGTGAACGGCATGTCAGGGCGGAGCGGATTCGAATCCTGGTGAGGCCTGCATTGTCGATCTTGGCGACCCTCTCTTCGTCAATCTCCTCATTGGCACCCACCAAGACCTCGTCCGAGTAAGGGTCCCGAATATCTTCCAAGGCGACGCGGCCCAATACCCGTTCTCCCACCTTTTGTATGATCTCACCACCTTCGATGAGAGCCTCTACTTCGATCCCCATGAGGGTGCCGCAGTCCTCTTCTGAAATGACGCAGTCCTGAGCCACATCTACCAGGCGACGGGTGAGATATCCTGAGTTGGCTGTTTTCAGCGCCGTATCAGCCAGGCCTTTTCGGGCACCATGGGTAGAGCTGAAGTACTGAAGCACAGTGAGGCCTTCACGGAAATTAGCTGTAATGGGCGTCTCGATAATTTCACCAGACGGTTTAGCCATGAGGCCCCGCATGCCGGCCAGCTGACGCATCTGGTCTTTGCTCCCCCGAGATCCTGAATCTGCCATCATATAGATAGGGTTAAAGTTTTCCGCCCTGCCGGGTTTCCCCGCCTCAACCGACCCAGACTCTTCCTGACCATCAATCATAGAGGCAATTTTCATTTCCTCCATCATTTCGTCGGCTACATCGGTGGTCGCTTTGGCCCAAATATCAACCACCTTATTATACTTCTCACCACCTGTTATAAGGCCTTCGGTGTACTGTTGAGTGATCTCAACCACTTGCTCTTCGGCCTTCTCAATAATGTTCCACTTCTTCTGGGGGATGACCATGTCGTCCACACAAATAGAGATGCCTGCTTCAGTCGCATACCGGTAACCGATATCCTTCAAGCGATCCGAGAGGATAACCGTGGCCTTGCCGCCCATCGTCCGATAGCAGTAATTGATCAGCTGGCTGAGAGATTTCTTGTCCATGTCCTTGTTAATGAGGCTGAAAGGAAAGCCCCTTCTCTTTTCTCGAATCTTAAATATGTGAAAGCCTCCGTCGCCCCTGATTACATCGCTGATCTCATGGGCTTGGAGCGCAAAAACCGCTCCCGCGTCCGGCGGACTTATCCCATAAGTCTCTTCCAGCACCTCGCGTTCAACGAACCCCATGTCACCGTCTTGGTCCCGATCTGGGCTCTTTGAGATGGCTTGGGCTGTCTGGGCAAAGTCAGAGCCATCTCTCAAGTCGGCCAGGGCAGCTTTGGCCTCCTGCTCCGAGGGGGCCATGATGTGACACAAGTGCATCATTGGCTTGTTAGGGAGGATTTCCCGCAGGAGGATACGCCCAACGGTGGTCTCAACCCGCTGGCCACCCATGCGAACCAGGACCTTGGCATGAAGGTCCACCACACCCTGATCGTAAGCAGACCGGACTTCCTCTGCGTTGGCAAATATCTTGCCTTCTCCCTGAACGCTGGAAACCGCGCGGGTCATGTAATAGATCCCCAACACGATATCCTGCGAAGGAACAATAATAGGATCCCCGTGGGCCGGGGAAAGGATATTGTTTGAGGACAGCATCAAAACCCTCGCCTCAATCTGGGCTTCGATAGAAAGGGGGACGTGGACCGCCATTTGGTCTCCATCAAAATCCGCATTAAAAGCCGTGCAGACCGACGGGTGGAGCTGAATCGCCTTGCCTTCGATCAAGATCGGCTCGAAGGCCTGCATTCCAAGACGATGAAGGGTCGGCGCACGGTTAAGCATCACGGGGTACTCCTTAACGACCTCATCAAGGGTATCCCAAACCTCAGGCGTCTCACGTTCCACAAGTTTTTTTGCGCTTTTAACCGTATTCACCAATCCCTTTTCTTCAAGCCTGTAAAAGACAAAGGGTTTGAAGAGCTCCAAGGCCATTTTCTTGGGCAGGCCACACTGGTGAAGACGCAGGTCTGGTCCTACAACAATAACCGTGCGGCCTGAATAGTCCACCCGTTTGCCCAAGAGGTTTTGACGAAAACGCCCCTGCTTACCCCTTAAGGCATCGCTCAGAGATTTCAGTGGTCGTCTATTCTGTCCCGTCACCACCCGGCCGTGGCGGCCATTGTCGAAGAGTACGTCCGTCGACTCTTGCAGCATCCTTTTTTCATTTCGAATAATAATCTCAGGGGCACGCAATTCCTGGAGCCGCTTTAGACGGTTGTTTCTATTGATTACCCGGCGATAGAGGTCGTTTAGGTCCGACGTGGCAAATCGGCCCCCTTCCAAGGGAACCAGGGGCCGCAAGTCTGGGGGAAGCACGGGGATAGCCTCCATAATCATCCATTCAGGCTGATTCCCAGAATTTCTAAAGGCATCAACAACCCTAAGCTGTTTAGCCAACTTTTTCCGCTTCGCCTCCGATCCTGTAGCCAGAATCTCCGCCCTCAACCTCTTGTCTTCCTCATCTAAATTGAGCGCGCCAAGCAGGACTTTGATGGCTTCAGCGCCAATGCCCGCCTGAAACTTATCGCCATATTCCTCTCTGGCCTCTCTGTACCTTTCGTCTGAGAGGAGCTGGCGCGGGGCAAGACCCGTATCTCCGGGATCGGTCACAATGTAAGAGTCGAAATAGAGTACCTTTTCCAGGTCCTTCATGGTCAAGTCCAAAAGGTTGCCGATCTTACTCGGCAGGCTTCTCAAAAACCATATGTGGGCTACTGGCGTGGCCAACTCAATGTGGGCCATTCGCTCTCGACGGACCTTGGATTGAATGACCTCAACGCCGCACTTTTCGCAGACCACACCCCGGTGTTTCATTCTTTTGTACTTGCCACAGTTGCATTCATAATCTTTGGTTGGACCGAAGATCTTGGCACAGAAAAGCCCGTCACGTTCCGGTTTAAAGGTTCTGTAGTTGATCGTTTCAGGCTTCTTGATCTCTCCATAGGACCATTCCCTAATCTTTTCAGCCGGTGCCAGGGAGATGCGTATAGCCGTGTAGCTTAGGGGATCCTTTGGTTTGGCAAAGAAACTGTATAGCTCTTCCAAGATGCTCTCCTTATTTTTAGGTTTCCTTTTTCTCTTCAGAAAGCTCGATATTCAAGCCCAAACCCTCTAGCTCCTTCACCAGCACATTGAACGATTCAGGCATGCCGGCTTCAAGCACATTTTCCCCCTTGACGATTTTTTCATACATCCGGGTTCGGCCAGCCATGTCATCCGATTTGACCGTCAAGAATTCCTGTAGGGCATAGGCTGCCCCATAGGCCTCCATGGCCCAAACCTCCATTTCGCCTAGGCGCTGACCGCCAAACTGGGCTTTTCCCCCAAGGGGTTGCTGGGTAACCAGGGAATAAGGGCCAATGGAACGGGCATGAATCTTGTCATCCACGAGATGGTGCAGCTTCAGCATGTACATCATGCCAACCGTGACCTTGGTGGCAAAAGGCTCTCCAGTCCGCCCATCATATAGCGTGGCTTGTCCCTTGACGGGATAGCCGCCTGACTGCAATAATTTCTTGATCTCCTCCTCTTGGGCCCCGTCAAAGACCGGCGTGGCAACATAGACGCCTTCCTGGTAACGTTTTGCAAAGGCCACCAGTTCGGCGTCCCCAAGTCGCCCAATCTCGGTCTTAGTCGAGGCCGAAGGGAAAACCGATCTTAGCTTTGCCTTTAACGCCTTGTGGTTTTCGGAACGGATCAATTCGCTGATTTGATCTCCCAGCCCCTTAGCAGCCCATCCCAGATGGGTTTCGAGGATCTGTCCAACATTCATTCGGGACGGCACACCCAGTGGATTCAATACGATATCCACAGGGGTTCCATCTTCAAAGTAGGGTAGATCTTCCTGCGGCAGGATGCAGGAAACGACGCCCTTATTGCCGTGCCGACCCGCCATCTTGTCTCCCACGGACAGTCTTCTTTTGACAGCCACATAAACCTTGACCATTTTAATAATGCCAGGCGGCAACTCATCCCCCCTTTCATAACGACTTACCCGATGCTCAAAACGCTTGCGCACGTGATCAGATCGCTCTTCATATCGTTGTATGGCCTCTCTCACGTTGGCCGCTACAGAGGCGTCCTGCAGCTCGATAGAAGAAAGCTCAGATATGGGGATCTTGGAGAGAACCTCTGAGGAGATCTTCTCACCTTTTTTAATAAGTGACGCTTTTTTTCTTTTGAAAGGCGCGGCACAAACCTGGCCTACAAGCAACTCTGTCAGGCCTTCTCGGGCTGCTTCTGCAATGATGGCCAACTCGTCATCCGTATCTGTCTGAAGGGCTTGAATTTCATGTTGCTCAATGCTTAACATCCGTTCATCTTTTTCCACACCTCTCCTGGAAAAGACCTTCGCATCAATGACGGTGCCGCTTATGCCGGGCGGTACGCGGAGAGAAGAATCCTTCACATCGCCCGCCTTCTCTCCGAAGATGGCCCTGAGAAGCTTTTCTTCAGGAGATAGCTGGGTCTCTCCTTTAGGCGTCACTTTCCCGACCAGTATGTCAGCCGGTTTCACTTCAGCCCCCAGTCGAATAATGCCGCTATCGTCCAGATTGGCCAGGGCCTCTTCCCCCACATTAGGGATATCGCGCGTGATTTCTTCTTTACCCAGCTTCGTGTCGCGGGCCACAGTCTCAAACTCTTCAATGTGAATGGATGTGAACACCCCATCCCTAACCAAGCGTTCGCTGACTAGAATAGAATCTTCAAAGTTGTATCCACCCCAAGGCATGAACGCCACCAATACGTTTTTCCCTAGTGCGAGCTCTCCACCCTCTGTGGCTGGGCCATCGGCAATGATGTCGCCCTTCTTGACTTGTTGCCCCTTGCTTACAATGGGTCGATGGTTGAAGCAGGTATTCTGGTTAGAGCGACAAAACTTGGTCAGATTATAGATACTCACCTGTTTCCCGGCGCCATTACCATCTCCGCTATGCTTGACCACAATCCGGGTCGCATCCACATCAACGACCTGACCATCATAGTCAGCGATGACAGTCACCCCCGAGTCTTTGGCCACCACATGCTCCATGCCCGTTCCCACAAACGGCGCTTGGCTGACCAGCAGGGGCACTGCTTGGCGCTGCATATTCGAGCCCATCAGAGCCCGGTTGGCATCATCATTCTCCAAGAAGGGAATGAGGGCTGCCGACACGCTTACCAATTGATCCGGAGAGATGTCCATGAATTCAATCTCTTCGCGCCTCACCATAACAAATTCACCTTTAACCCGGGCTGAAACCATAGGTCTGACAAATCGGCCCTTGGCATCCAACGGCGCATTTGCCTGGGCAATGGGATGGTTTTTTTCGTCCAAGGCGCTCATGTACTTAACGGTGCGTGTCACCTGGCCACCTTCAACCACGCGGTACGGCGTTTCCATGAAGCCAAACTCGTTTACACGGGCATAAGTGCTCAATGACACAATTAAGCCGATATTGGGCCCCTCCGGCGTTTCAATGGGACAGATGCGTCCGTAGTGGGTGGGATGCACATCCCGGACCTCAAAACCTGCACGCTCCCTGGTCAGCCCTCCCGGCCCCAAGGCGCTCAGGCGCCGTTTGTGGGTCACTTCGGAAAGGGGGTTGGTTTGATCCATGAACTGGGACAACTGACTTGTTCCGAAGAACTCCTTAACCACAGCGGAAACCGGCTTAGAATTGATCAAGTCGTGGGGCATTAACGTGTCGATTTCCTGAAGGCTCATTCGTTCCTTGATGGCCCGTTCCATCCTTACCAAACCAACGCGGTATTGATTTCCCAGGAGCTCACCGACAGCCCGCACCCGCCGGTTTCCCAGGTGATCAATATCATCAGCAGGCCCGTGCCTGTCCTTCAAATCGACCAGGGTCTTGGTCGTGCGCAAAAGGTCGTCTTTCATAAGCGTGCGCACGTCAAGTGCAACGTCCTGTTCCAGGCGGATGTTCATCTTTAGACGACCAACAACCGAAAGATCGTAATGGGAGGATCTAAAGAAGAGCTGTTGGCATAGCTCTCGTGCCACTTCGATGGTAGGCGGATTACTGGGCCGAAGCCGCCGGTATATCTCTAGGAGGGCGTCTTCGTGGGTCTCCACCTTGTCAAGGAGCAACGTCTTTCTGATGGAATCGCTGCTCGTGACATTGTCGATGTACAAAAGATCAAATTCAGATATCTTGGCATCCACGATCTTTCCGAAAAGTGCCTCATCCACCGTCTCATTGTGCCCAGCAATGACCTCTTCACTCTTTGGGTCTGCCAAGGTGCGGGCCAACACCTTGTTCTCGATATCACCAAACTCCACTGGTATGAGTTCTACCTTTGCCTCCCGCAGCTGCCGCAAGACCTTTTTTGTAAATCGGCGTCCCTTCTTGGCAATAATTTCGCCAGTCTTAGGATGCTTGACCGACTTAGAGACACGCTGATCCTTAAGAAGTTCTTCGTCAAAGCGCTTGTAAAGGCGTTTGCCCTCCAAAAGGATGGTCTCTTTACGGTAGAAATAGGCCAAAATTTCCTCGCCCGAGTATCCAAAGGCTTTAAGAAGCAAGGTGGCGGGGAACTTACGACGCCGGTCGATCCTAACGTTGACAATATCCTTGGCATCAATCTCCAGGTCGATCCATGATCCCCGTACCGGGATGATTCTCGCCGTATAGAGGACCTTGCCGCTTGAATGGGTCTTGCCTTTGTCATGATCGAAGAACACACCGGGGGATCTGTGGAGTTGGCTCACCACAACCCGTTCAGTGCCGTTGATGATAAAGGTTCCCCTTGCGGTCATCAGCGGGATGGTCCCAAAGTAGATCTCCTGTTCCTTGATGTCTCGGATGTTCTGAACGCCGGTTTCTTTGTCCGTTTCATAAATGACCAGTCGAACCGTAATACGCATCGGGACTTCGTAGGTCATCCCCTTGTGGAGACACTCGTTTTCATCATACTTGACCTCCCCGAAGGTGTAAGAAACAAACTCGAGGCAGGCTGTCTTGGTGAAGTCCCGGATGGGAAAGACACTCTTGAAAGCCGCTTGAAGTCCTATTTCTTCTCGTTTCTCGGCCGGAATGTCCCGCTGTAAAAAACGAGCATAGGATTCTCGCTGCATCTCAATCAGGTTCGGAAACGCAACAATCTTTGGAATCGTCCCAAAGTTCCTTCTCAATCGTTTACTTGCCACAAGTCTGCTTGGCATAATATCTCCTTTGTGGGGACCCGTGGAAAGAATCTCCAAACAATGAATCAGCGCCTATTTGACCTCTACGGTCGCCCCGGCTTCTTCCAGCTGTTTCTTGATGTCTTCAGCTTCCTCTTTTGAGACCCCCTCTTTTACCGGTTTTGGGGCCTCATCAACAAGGCCCTTGGCCTCTTTCAAGCCTAAACCAGTAATGGCCCGGATTGCTTTTATCACCTGAATCTTCTTCTCACCCACTTCGCTCAACATGACATCAAATTCGGTCTTCTCCTCTGCTTCAGCCGGAGCACTCACCCCCGCAGGAGCAGCAGCCACAGGCATTGCAGCTGACACCCCGAATTTTTCCTCCAATTCTTTCACCAAGTCAGAAAGTTCCAGTACCGACATATTGGAAACAAATTCTATGACGTCATCCTTTGTAACATTAGCCATTATTCACATCCTCCTAGTTTGTTGGTTTTCAATCTATTTGGCCTAGGCCGATCCCTTCTTTTCTCCAATGGCCTGCAAAACAGCCACGAAGTTCCTTGGCACACCATTGAGGACCGTCAGCAATGACCTGGCAGGGCCGTTTAATACGGAAAGTAGCTGCGCCAAAAGGCCTTCCCGAGACGGCAGCTTCGAAAGCCGCTCAATAGCGTCAACGTCAACGACTTTGCCGTCTACAACCCCGGCCCTGATTGTCAGGGCGGCGTACTCCTCACCAAACTTGGTGAGAATCTTGGCCGGAACGACAGGATCATCATAGCTTAAGGCCACCGCAGAAGGCCCAGAAAAGTAATCCTTTAAAACGGCCATGTCAGTTCCGTCCGAAGCCCTTGACATCAGTTAATTTTTCACCACCCTGTATTCAACCGATGCCCCCCTGAGTTGATTCCGCAAATCATTCATCGCAGAGGTATTAAGTCCCCTGAAATCCGTAAGGATTAGAGCCTTAGCCCTTGAAAGCTTCTCGTGAAGGCCCTGAACCAGCTGCTTTTTTTCCGCTTTTCTCAAAAGTCTGTAACCCCTCCCTTCTCATCTGCCGAAACCGGAGGTAAACATAAACAATCATCAACACCGCCCCTCACTGGCCAGCAAACAACCAAAGCGGCAACTGTGCGGCGGCAATGATCACCTCAATCCCATTTGGACTGTCTCGGCAGGCTAGTCACTATTTAAACGCCTTTGCTAGAAGGCGTACCCGCGGTCTTTGACAGAGCATTGGCCTCATTTAGCCCAAGACCGAAAGGTCCTGGTTTCATTTTAGAATCGTTCTTACATAGGCAGGATCTATCTTAATGCCCGGCCCCATGGTGGTCGAAAGGAAGATACTTCTTAGATAGGTGCCTTTACTGCTGGCCGGTTTGAGACGAACGATCGTTTCGAGAAAAGAGGTCAGGTTCTCCAACAGTTTGTCCGCGCCAAAGGAGACTTTGCCCATAGGTGCATGGACGATCCCCGCCCGCTCCACCCTGAAATCGATCTTGCCCGCTTTCAAGTCTTTAACAGCCCGGGTCAAGTCAAAGGTGACGGTCCCGGTTTTGGCATTGGGCATCAGACCCCTAGGTCCAAGGATTTTACCGATACGTCCTACGGCACCCATCATGTCCGGCGTTGCCACAGCCTTGTCAAAACCTAGCCACCCAGCCTTGATTTTTTCCAATAGGTCGTCGTTTCCCACAAAATCTGCGCCTGCTTCTTGCGCCTCCTTTTCTTTCTCCCCTTTTGCAAAAACCAAGACCTTGACCTCTTTACCCGTACCATTGGGCAGCATGACTGATCCACGCACCATTTGATCAGCATGCCTTGGATCCACCCCCAAGCGCACGGCTACATCGACATTTTCATCAAACTTGGCGTAAGACATCCCCAAAGCACACTTCAA
>JASFPF010000013.1:0-11480 GCA_050116135.1 Deltaproteobacteria bacterium
AAGGCCCTCAGCCCGTCGTGAGCTTTCCCAAAGTAGAAAAAACACCAAATCCACTGAACCCATGCCGTCAAATGCTTGACGTTTCCTTCTGGCCGGATCAGAGATCTTTCTGGCGCCATCATGTCACCTGTGCCCTCCTCTTTAGCACAAAAAAGCCAATGACATCGTCCAGTAAACCGAAATCATTGGCCTTGTTAAAACCTACTGTAATCGGATTCAGAATCCTTGACGCTATTTGCCGGGCCGCAGCGGCGCCCCCTAGTTTGCGTCCACCTGCAACACTTGTCCAGGATATATCTTCGACCTCGGGGTGAGGTCATTGAGGCTGAGGAATCGTTTCAGTTTCATGTTGTGTTTCACAGCGATGTGATAGGGGCTATCGCCACGTTTAACCTTGTAGGTCTTGGTGCCTACCTCGGGTTCCACACTATGGGTTCCCTTGCGGATGAGGAGTTCTTGGCCAATGTGCAGACGAGAACTCTTTAGACGGTTAAGGCTCATGATTTCCTGGATGTTCGTGTCGTGCCGTCGAGCCAAGAGCCAAAGCGAGTCCCCTCGCTTCACACGGTACCGAAGGGGTTGTGAAGAACCATATCCTTGTGTTTCACTGGCCCTCGCTTGAATACCGCCACTTCCTCTCAGGGGGATTTTGAGCTTTTGTCCCGCCCTTATAAAGTTTCGGCTTCGTATGTTGTTAGCCACCATAATAGCGCGGATGCTGGTATGGTAACGACGGGCCAGCTGCGACAGGGTTTGGCCTGGGCGGACCCGATGATATGCATAGTGTCTCCTGGGCGGTTTATAAACCGGAATCCCATCCAGCTTGGCCATCAACGTCGGACCTTGCCCCTCGGGTACCTTCAATTGATAGGACGTGGCAGGGGTAACCTTGTAGCGGAGTTCCGGGTTCAACATCTCAAGCTGGTCGCCCGGTACCTGTAGGGCCTTAGAAATATCCTTCAACCGCACCTGTTTGGAGACCGTGACCCATTCATACGTCAGGGGCGGATCAAGGTCTGTCAAATCGAAGCCGAACCGATCCGGGTCGTTGATGATATGCAAGGCCGCGAGAAACCGAGGGACATAACGCGCTGTCTCCCAGGGGAGCTTTTCATAGAGATCCCAGAAGTTGTCCAGGTACTGGATGTTCTGACTACGGATCACCCTGAGGACTCGGGCCTCCCCACAGTTATATGCTGCCAGAACGGTACACCAGTCTCCGAATATCTTGTGAAGCTCCTGAAGGTAGGCAATCGCCGCCAGGGTGGACTTACGCTCGTCCATCCTCTCGTCTATCCATTGGTCCCTTTTGAGACCGAACTTATAACCGGTAGATGGAATGAACTGCCACAAGCCCAGGGCGCGGGCCCGAGACAAGGCCTTGACCTTAAAACCACTTTCGATCAACGGGAGCCACGAAAGTTCCTTTGGAACCCCTGCTTCGGCTAAGGCCTTAAGAATGGCGGGTCGGTATCTCCCGGACCGCTTAAAAGCCCTCAGAAAAAATTTCCTTTCTGCGCCCTGAAACAGCTTAATTTCCTTCTGAATATGTCCGTTCATGACCATGGGAATAGCATCATGATTACCGTTGACGACCGTGTGCTGAGAGGCGTAGATCTCAAGCATTCGCTTAGAGATCATGAACCGGATATCCTCTTTCTGTTGAACTGATTTTGGATGTTCGTTTGTGTCTACCTGCAAAATTAAGCTGTAGGCCTCATCCAGAGAAGCAATGGCATTTTCAAAATCGCCCTGCCCCCAGAAGTCCTGGGAAGCCCGACAAAACTCTAAGGCCTCGTCAAGGATTTGCTGGGGGTCTTTTATCTGCCTGCCCTCGGATGGCAGCGCGTTTGAGGAAGAAACATGAGGATCGTATGCCTTTGAGTCTGCTGGGTCTTCCACTGTGGGGTCGCTATTGGCATCACCGCTGCCAACAAGGGCTGTTTCCCCTCCTGCTGTCTGCCCGTCCGCAGGCTTTTCCGGTACGCCAATGACTTGATCGACAGGAGATGAAGGGTGAACACCACTGCGCACCTTGCGAGATGCTCCCTGACTTTGGCTGTTCTGCCACGCCGCAGAGCATGCCGTCAGGGCATAAGCCACAACAACCAACATCGCTTGTTTGAGGTAGAACCTCGTCCCATGCTTAGCCATATTCTCTCTCATGCTCTCCTTATGGAAAAACCCCTACGATAAGGCAGGGGCCCCGTCATCGCCATGATCTGTTAACAGTGGACACATTCGTTGTCAACTCTTTCCAAGGTCCTGGGGCAGACCGCAGCAGCTTTATCTCAAAAGGGCCTTGGCTATCCTGTTGTGGTCTGCAAACTCTGTGCCTCTGTCAGGCCCAACCATCAAAAAAGATGGCCTCTGACGGCATTGCAACAGCATGGGGCCGCCAAGAACGGCGCCATGCCTCTTCGGACAATCACCGCTCAAAGTAAATCGTCCATGCACTCAGGCCGATACTGCGAGAGGTTTTGCCGAACCCGCGCATGCGCCATGCTTTCTCAACCGGCTGATATGACTTTCTATTCTTTCAAGAAGGGGGGCAAGGGAACGTTCATCATTGGCTGAGATGGGAACGCCATCCCACCTGCGGGCCAGCGTTCTGACGGTCTTGGGACCCACAAGATCTTGCTTGTTGAGGACCCTCATAACCGGAATGCGTTCCAGATGAAGCTCCTCGAGGATCCGTTCCACACATTGAATCTGATGCAGACATCTCGGGTGGCTCATGTCAATGACGTGGAGGAGAAGGTGCGCATCTTCCAGTTCTTCCAAGGTGGCGCGAAAGGCTGTGATTAATTCCTGAGGGAGTTGGCGAATGAATCCGACGGTATCAGTAATGATGACCTCGGCTTCCTTGGGAAGCCTTTTTTTTCGACTGGTGGGATCCAGGGTGGCAAACAGTCTGCTTTCGGCCAGCACCGAGCTGCGGGTAAGGGTATTCAGAAGCGTTGACTTGCCAGCATTCGTATATCCAATGATCGATATAACCGGCAGGCCTTTCTTGTTCCGCTTGGCTCGCCGCTGAGCACGTTGTCTCTGGACGGATACCAAGGATTTCTCAAGGTGAGCGATCCGATCCCGAACGCGGCGCCGATCGACCTCAAGCTTGGTCTCCCCAGGCCCACGACCACCAATGCCACCCGTGAGACGAGACATCGCCGTACCCTTGCCCGTGAGCCTGGGGAGGAGGTATTTGAGCTGGGCCAGCTCCACCTGAATTCTTCCCTCCCGGCTCCGGGCCCGCTGGGCGAAGATGTCTAAGATGAGTTGAGTTCGGTCTATGACCTTCAATTCAGTCAGCTCTGTAATCGATCGGACCTGGGAAGGGTTCAACTCTTGATCAAAAACCAGAAGATCCGCGCCTCTTTGAAGCGCCAGAATCACTAATTCGCTGAGTTTTCCTTGGCCCACGAGAAAGCGAGGATCGATCCTGTGGCGATGTTGTATCAACGTGTCTACAACGGCAAGTTTGCTGGATTCGGCAAGCTCCGCGAGTTCGGCCATGGAGTCCTGAGCCACGTCTTTGGGCGCTGTGGTGACACTCACAAGGACTGCTCTTTCCCATTTTCTTTTCACTTTCAGCGCTCGAGCCTTCCGAGCGAATTCAGACTCAAGGGACCGAATAAGGCCCTGGCAATCCATGTCGAGCTGACCCGACCCGAGTGGGGCAAGGATTTCCCAGTTTGCACCATTTTTCCCCTCTGGAAGGAGATGGGCGGCATGGATTCGCTGGGGGCGGCCGTGCTCATCCATCGTGACGGCAGCTATGAGGTCTAAGTTGAGAAGGGCAAGATCCATGAGGTCGTCCTGCGTCAATGGCTCATGTTGGAGATGGGTATGGACACAGCGAAGACCTTTTAAACGCCCCCCGCCCGACCGATATTTCTCCAAATTCGGGATCACAATACGCTGATGGTTTCCCACCATGACATAGGCGGTCCGGCCTTGGCGGTCTATCAGCACCCCGATCTGACGGCGGATTTCAAAAGAGAGTCCGCAAATGGCTCTAGCAAGCTCCGGCGAGATGATGTAAGCAGGTGGAGTTCTTCGACGATAAAGATTGGTCAGGCGGTGAACTTGGTTGGCCTTCAGTCCACCCGTGTGTCCTTGGACTTTAATAGATGATCCCTATGGCAGTGTTCTACAATCGTTACACCACGCCAAGACAGCGTGATTTTCTCAATACAATATTGATGGTCTCGTAAAAAGTCCGAACCAGACGACAAAGTAAAAATCTCCAAATTCAAGGCACGCAAATCCTGAGGAATGAGGCGTACTTATAGTACGTCGCAATGACGAAGGATGTAGCGCAACACAGAAGTTGGGCTTTTTACGAAGCCGCCAATATTATAAACCCAAAATGTGGCCATGTGCAACCAGCTTTGACCCTCTCACTAAGATCCCGGGGATTCCTCTCGCAGCGCCAAGTCCTCAAAACGCGTGTATGTATCTAGAAAAGCCAGTTTCACGAAACCGATGGGGCCGTTGCGTTGTTTGGCCAAAATGAGTTCTGCAATCCCCTTGTTCGGGTTATCCTCCTCCTTATGGTAGACCTCGTCCCGATAAATGAACAGAATAACATCAGCATCCTGTTCAATGGCCCCAGACTCGCGAAGATCGGACAGGACCGGTCGCTTGTTGGTTCGATCTTCCACCTTTCGATTCAGCTGGGAAAGGGCAACCACTGGGATGTTGAGTTCCTTGGCCAACGCTTTGAGTGATCTGGAGATCTCAGAGATCTCTAACTCACGCCGTTCAGCCGAAGCCCGACCTCTCATAAGCTGAAGGTAGTCTATGACCACAAGCCCCACGCCTTTGTCCATCTTCATGCGGCGTGCCTTGGCACGTATCTCCAGCGCAGAGATAGCTGGTGAATCATCGATATAGATAGGAATGTCATAAAGGGCCCCAGCCGCTCGGTTGATACGCGCCAGATCGCTTTCACTCAAGAACCCACCCCGCATCCTTGATGAGTCGATGCGGGCCTCCGCGGAAAGCATACGAAGAGAGAGCTGCTCTTTGGACATCTCCAGCGAGAAGACGGCTGCGGGCTCTCCGGTTTCCAGGCTAGCATTCCGGGCGATGTTCAAGGCAAGGGCCGTTTTGCCCATGCTCGGGCGACCCGCAATGACGATGAGATCTCCGGGCTGAAATCCGGAGGTTTTTTCATCAAGCCCTCGAAATCCAGTAGGAACCCCGGTGACAAGCACCTTGTTCTCGTAGGCCTCTTCCACGGCCTTGTAGGTGTCGGTAAGAATCTCTCCCAGGGTGTAGAAGGACGGCTTGACCTTGTTTTCCGAGATATCAAATATACTACGCTCAGCAAAGTCCAGAATCTCCTCTACATCCCCTTTATCTTCAAAGCACCGGGTGGTAATGGAGGCCGCTTGTTTGATAAGGCGCCTAAGGCTGGCCTTTTCCTGGACGATCCTGGCATAATGGGCAGCGTTTACCGCCATGGGGACGGCATCCACCAGCTCGGCCAGATAGGAAGCCCCCCCCAACGATCCGAGCTCGCCTCTCTCTTTGAGCAAGTTTGTGAGGGTCACCAGATCGGCTGGTTCGTTTTTCTCAAAGAGCTCCACCATGGCCTTGAATATCTTGCGATGGGCCTCTCGGTAGAAGTCTTGATCGGAAAGGATTTCCAAGACTTCGGGAAGGGTGTTGTTTTCGATTAAGATGGCGCTCAGAATAGATTGTTCGGCCTCAATATTGTGAGGGGGCACTTTCTGCAGCCAGGGATCATTGGCGTCCATAGGGCTTACTCTTCGGCAACGACCTTGACCGTGACTTCTGGATTGACATCAGGATGGAGCTGAACAGGCACAATATAGGATCCCAGGGTCTTAATCGGTTCAGACAGCTGGACCATTTTCCTGTGGACCTCAAAGCCCTGAGCCTGCAATTGCTCTGCAATATCTCGTGTTGTCACTGAGCCATAGAGGCGTTCATCCTCAGAGACTTTTCCTGAAATGGTGCACACAGCCCCTTGGATCTTCTGAGCGAGAACCTCCGCCTTGCCGCGGTCTTTGATGGCCCGCTGTTCCAGCTGTTTTCTCTCCCGTTTAATCATGTTGCGGTTTGCCGGTGTCGCCAAGACCGCCTTCTTCTGGGGAAGGAGGTAATTTCTGGCATAACCATTGGCCACGGTGACTTCATCCCCAACCGTGCCGAGTGATTCTATCATCTCTCTAAGTATGACTTTCATCTTGGTTCTCCACTCCTTTGTTCTTCATTCGCCTAAAATCGACCCACATATCCAAGAAGCCCGCCGCAATGACCAGCAAAAGCACAAGCTGCTGGAGGGCTATCAGGCCATACAAAACTCCCCGAAGTAGTCTGGGAAATTGTTTCTTATCAAAATAAAAAGAGACAATAGCAATCCCCTGGAAAAAGTAAATCATCATCATGATGATCAGACCATTGATCCCCAAAAGCTTAAGGCCCTGGTTGGGCATGAGAACCAGAACGCCTGACACGATAACCAGCCACACCAGAGGCTCAGGTGCTTTCCATTCATTGAGGGTGCCAAAATCAGGGCAAAAAAGGTCTCTGCCTCGCAAAAGCGGGCGGGCAAGCAGCAGGTTGCTCCATACCACAAAAAGGGTCGAGACAATCACGATGGCGGGCATGATGCGAAGCATGATGTAAAGAATACCTTCCATGGATTCAGCAAGGATAGCAATTCTTTCTTCCGAAACCTCCATTTCTTTGTATATAGCCAGGGCAAGCTCAAGGTTCCGTTGGAGATAATCCGACATGAGGCCCCACAGGCTGTTGGTCGAAAGTAGTCCATAAAGCGCCAACAGCAGCCCCCCCGTGGCGATGACAACGGCTGTGGTCACGGCCACTGTTTTTTCCACAGACAGGTTCATTGCAAACACCTCGGACAGAATAAGCCCCACGAGGCCCAGTTCAAAAAAAAACGCAGTGGCGGTTATGGACCGCTGGCCCATCATGGAAGCCACGATAAGGGTGACAGCAATCAGAAGCAGTGCACCCTGGGAACGCCCCAGTTTCGCCCGGTAAAAGAGGAGAGGGAGGGGAACGAACACACTGACCAGGAATCCAAGCACCGGAAGGTAGAGACCGGCCATGGCAATCAGGGTCGTGATTGCAGTGGCCGTAACGAACTCTTTTTGGGGCTCGCGATGGGTGATCTGGCTCACAGGTGACCATCCTTCTTGTTGAACACGCCCAGCCTGTTGGGTCCCTGCGCCGGCAAGGCGTGTTGACCCGAAGGGGTGAGCCCCATCAATAATGGCTTAGGGCTGCCGAGTATGGCATGAGCGCAATCGTCCGTGCTCGTTTAATGGCCGTCGTGAGCTGGCGTTGGTGTTTGGCACAATTGCCGGATATTCGCCTAGGGATAATTTTTCCTCGCTCTGTGGTAAAAAGTCTGAGCGTCCGAGGATTCTTGTAATCGATGACAAAACTACTGTCCGCACAAAATCGGCAGATTTTTCTCCTCCGGAACATCCTCTTGCGCCTTTTAAACCTGGCCATCTGTGAGCTCCTCCTTCTCGGCTGACAATGCCGCATTGTCTAGCCCTTCGGCTTCACTTGGGGTGGTGGGTTCAAGGGTTTTCCCTGGTGGCGCTTGCTCTTGTGCCACAGATGCCTCTGCCTCCTCAACGGGCTCAGGGGTTGATTCCTTCACCTTGGCTGCCGCCTCGGCAGCCTCGATTTCGGCCTTGATCGCCTCCTCGTCCACCTCTTTCGCCACACACACGGTCATGTATTTAAGGACGCGGTCATCCAGGCGCATGTTGCGCTCAAGCTCCTTGACCAAAGAGCCGTTCCCGCAATAATCTAATAGGATGTAATATCCGCGGGTCTGTTTCTTGATCTCATAGGCAAGCCTTTTATGACCCCAGTCATCAAGTTTGACCATCAGACCCTGTTGGGCCGCAATGAGATCGGTGAGCTTGTCGAAAAGAGGCTGGGCTTCTTCGGTGGAAAGGGAGGGGTTGACTATACAAACAGACTCGTACCTTCTCATAGATCCTCCTTGTGGGTGTTAGTAGCCCCGATCCTCATCGGAGCAAGGAGACCGCAAAAATTTTATTAACTATACCCTCATCTCCACCCCTGTCAAGCAAAATGTGGCACCCTATTCGAGCGACAGAGACCAACCAGCCGAATCTCCAGGCCGGGGACGTTCCTCGGGGCCCGGCCTTTCGAGGGTCCCCTGGCCAGCGACTAAACCCCTTGGAACCCCTGTGTAAATCATGGTATGAACCGATTAAGCGAGCGCATTCCCCGTAGCTTGCTGCGGGGTTAGCGAGCGTATATATAAAATCAGTATTATTCCTTACGGTCGAAGATTCCCTGGAGCTTGCTGCAGGGTCTTCAATACTTTTCAAATGGATCGATCTCACAGTGGGTGCGGACGCGCCGTGCAGCAAAAATATGAATACATAGAACACACGGGAGACCTGGGTTTTAAGGCTTATGGGTCAACTCGCGAAGCCTTGTTCAGCCATGCGGCCAAGGCGTTTTTTGAAGCCCTAGTATGCCTCGAAACGGTTCAGGAAAAAGAGGAAAGGCCGATCAAGGTGGAAGCCGCTGCTCTGGATGACTTGATGGTCTGCTGGCTGAGCGA
Organism: Deltaproteobacteria bacterium; assembly: GCA_050116135.1. GTDB lineage: Bacteria > Desulfobacterota > Desulfobacteria > Desulfobacterales. The sequence goes on from JASFPF010000013.1 coordinate 8,618, forward strand.
ACTCCTTTTCCTCTTCGACACCGAGACCCTGCTGCTTAAAAGATTTGAGATCACACATATGAAAGATTGCACCCTCAAGGCAACAGTGTCAGGAGAATTGATGGACCCAGCCCGCCATGAGATCAAAACAGGCATCAAGGCCGTCACCTATCATCAACTCTACGTCAGAAAGCGTGCCGGCATTTGGGAGGCCCAGGTCATTCTGGACATATAACCCCAAACTTGCCATCATCTCCGCTAAAAGGGGGTTCTTATGCCAACGGATGTAGCGATAAAAAAACTCGATGATTTTCGCTGGCTGATTCCAAAAAAAGGACCCATGAGGACCGAGGGTTTGGTCTATACAGACGAGGCCATGCTAGCCACCATCAGGAAAGATGCTAGCCTCGAACAAGTGGCCAACGTGGCCTGCCTGCCTGGCATCGTGGGTCGATCCATGGCCATGCCCGACATACACTGGGGGTACGGCTTTCCTATTGGTGGCGTGGCAGCCTTTGACATGAACGACGGCATCATCTCTCCTGGGGGGGTGGGCTACGACATTAACTGAGGCGTTCGCCTCTTACGCTCCGGTCTGGAGGCCACAGACATCAAGGACGACATACCAAGGCTGGTAAACGCCTTACTTAGAAACATCCCTTCAGGTGTGGGATCTCGGCGCAAGGACTTGAAACTGTCTGCCAAGCAAATGGATGATGTCCTTGTAAAAGGGGCCCAGTGGGCCGTTGCTCACAGCTACGGCCGTGCAAGCGATCTAGGCCACATTGAGGAGGAGGGTTGCATCTCTGGAGGCAATCCAGATTATGTCTCTGAACGAGCCCATAAGCGAGGCCAAGACCAGCTGGGTACTCTGGGTTCAGGAAATCACTTTGTAGAAGTGGGCTTCGTGGAAGAGATTTACGATGAAAGGGCTGCCCGGGCTCTATCCCTGCACAAAGGTCAGGTCACAGTGATTGTGCACACCGGGTCTCGGGGCTTAGGTCACCAAGTCTGTGATGATCATATCAAGCTATTGCTCAAGGCCTCGGACAAATACAAGATACCACTGCCCGACAAACAACTCTGTTGCGCGCCCCTCACGTCCAAGGAAAGTCGGCGATACCTTGCAGCCATGGCCTGCGCAGCCAATTTCGCCTTCTGCAACCGCCAGCTCATTGACTACTGGGTGCAAGAGACCTTTCAAGAGGTGCTCCACATGGGCCCCAGGGATTTGAGGCTCGACCTCGTGTATGATGTTTGTCACAATATAGCCAAGATAGAAACCCATGAGGTGGAGGGCCAACAGCGAAAGCTCTGTGTCCATCGCAAAGGGGCTACCAGGGCCTTCCCGCCACACTCCAAGTTTATCCCCGAGGCGTACAGAGAGGTCGGGCAGCCTGTCTTGATTCCGGGAGACATGGGTCGGTGCTCCTATGTCCTTGTGGGCACCGAGACCGCCATGAAAGAAACCTTTGGTAGCACTTGCCACGGGGCTGGCCGAATGCTCAGCAGGCATCAGGCCAAGAAAGTCGCCAAAGGCCGGGCGATTGTCAGGGAACTTGAAGACAAAGGCATCTATGTTCGAGGGGCTGGCAAAGGAACCATCAACGAGGAGATCTCTGAGGCCTATAAGGATGTTAGCCACGTCGTGAACGTAGTCCACCGAGCAGGGATCGGTAAGAAGGTTGCCAAGTTGAAACCCATGGGGGTGATCAAAGGATAAAGGAAAGGCCTTGTCCTATCCACGGCGACACATAATCTATGTGATCCTTGTCATGGGAGCCGCGATTCTCGGTGGGGCTTCGGTGGGCTTGTTTTGGGCCCTCACCCAAGATTTACCCCAAATTCAAGGCCTGGAAACCTTTAAACCAGCGGCTATCACCCGTATCTATTCAGCCGACAAGGCACTGTTGGCCGAACGTTTCACCGAGAAGCGTGACCCCGTCCCCCTCAGCGTGATGCCCGCTGATCTTAAGGAAGCCATCCTAGCCACAGAAGACACCCTGTTTTATGAGCACCCTGGCGTCGACCTAAAGGGGGTTCTCCGCGCCGTCATCAGGAACACCCAGGCTGGAGAATACGTGGAAGGGGCCAGCACCATCACCCAACAGCTCGCTAAAACCCTCTTTCTTACACCCCGCAAAAGTATGATGCGTAAGCTTAAGGAGGCCTTCCTGGCTTTTCAGATTGAACGCCGCTATACGAAAGACGAGATCCTGGAACTCTATTTGAATCAAGTCTATTTCGGAAGTGGGGCCTACGGTGTTGAGGCTGCCGCTCAGATCTTCTTCGGCAAGCCGGTACAGGACCTGACGCTGGCTGAATCCGCACTGATAGCAGGGATGCCGAAGTCGCCGTCCCGTTATTCGCCCCTGATCAATCCATCCCTTGCTCTCAAGCGGCGGGCCGTCGTGTTACAACAAATGTCTCGAAAAGGCCTCATCACACAAGAAGAGCTCAATACGGCCACAGCGGCCCCGCTTCATCTAGCCGAAAAAGGAGATGCCTCCATCAAGGCCCCCTATTTTGTGGCCTTCGTGAGCGATTTCCTGGAAAGAGAACTGGGCGCGGCCACCTTGTATCAAAAAGGGCTTACCGTGTATACAACCCTAAACTACGCCATGCAGAGGGTCGCCGAAAAGGCGGCCACGCAGGGGCTTGAAAGGCTGGCCGCCCGTATGAAAAAAGGGGGGTTGCTCCAGGAGGAATGCCCCCAGGCCGCTCTGGTCTGTCTGGAAGCAAGCCGGGGGACGATTTTGGCCATGGTGGGAGGGCGTAGTTTTGAGGAGAGTCGGTTCAACCGTGCGACCATGGCCCGAAGACAGCCAGGGTCCGCGTTCAAACCCATCGTCTATGCTTTGGCCGTTGAGAAGGGTTTTCGCCA
>JASFPF010000014.1:0-11404 GCA_050116135.1 Deltaproteobacteria bacterium
AACCATCTTGGCATCTTCCTTGAGGTAAGAAAGCTCTTCTTGCCTGTTCAACTTGGCCGGGGATGCCGTGGGAGGTTGGCTATACACATCACGTCCCCGACCTCCAATGACACCCATGCCTCGGCCTCCGCCCATACAACGGCCGCCGCCCATGCCGCAGCCCCGCCCCATGCCTCGGCCGCCGCCCATGCCCCGCCCCATGCCGGACCCGGCTTGAGGTGCGCCTTGAAGCCAGGGGCTCTGGTTCTGGCTGGGATCAGCCTGTAGGCCGGCATGGTTGGCCGCATTAGGCTTTTCAGCTACCTGAAATCGCCCGTCCTTGTACTGTTGGACCGCCTGTCGGACAGGGCCTGATGCGCCCGTAATAACATCGAGTCCTGCTTCGGAAAGGACCTGGTAGGCGTTGGGGCCCACCTGGCCGGTGAGCACTGCCTTGGCGCCCCTATCAGCCACGACCTTGGCCGATTGTATGCCTGCCCCGCTTGCTTGTGCGAGGTTGCCATTGGGCATGGCCTCAAAGCTCATGTCCTCTAGGTCCACAATGAGGAAAAATTGACATCGACCGAACCGGGGATCGACCTCTGCATCGAGGTCAGATCCTGTTGAAGAAACAGCTATTTTCATAAAAATCGCTCCCTTAAATGTTTCTATTCAATCTCTTCCACATTCTTGCCAGCATTAGGTCCAGGACTGGTGACAAACACATCTGTAATCTTAACGACAATAGCCGACTTGGGTGTGAGATCCGGCTTTTCTGCCTTCACCATCTCAACAGCCATGTCGTAAATCCTTCCCGATGTTTCAATCCTAGGCGTGCCTTTGAACTGATACCCTTTGCGGGGCTTCACATCCCAATCCCACACAGAGATGGCCACGACGGGATTGTCTTGTATGTTTTCAAAGGTCTTTTTCATGAAGATGTCCGCCAACATGATTTCATCATCGGAGAGGGTCTTTACAAAATGAATGGGAACCACGTTGGGCAGCCCCCCCTTGGTACACGTAGCGACAGCATAACCTCTTGATTTTTCCATGATGTCCTTCATGTCCTGTGTGAGCTTTGCCATGGGTTGTCTCCTTTCCTTACGCTAGGTTTAAGAGGGGCTAGGGCTCACGGCGTTTTTTCGCCTTTGTCGGCGACGCGGTGGAAGCCCTCGCTCCCACATGACGGGCACTGCCTGGGCCGCCCCGTACCGGGAGGCTCTTCCCAGCGACAATGGCAATGATGACACAAGAAAGGTCGCCCGGCTGTAGGGTCTACCCTTTGATAATTGCCCCCCTCTACATTGATGGCCTTGCCGTGAATCAAGGCGTCTGCCACGATCTTCCGTGCCTGCTCAACAATACGCCCAAAGGTCGCCCTGGACACCCCCATCTGTTTGCCTGCTTCTTCGTGGGAGATAGCCAAAAAGTCAGCCAACCTGAGGGCTTCGAGTTGATCGACAGTCAGTTGGACTTGTTCTAAATCGAGCATGGGCACACCCCTGGGTTTGAAATAGCTTATTTTTGGATCGATCTTGACAAGGCGACTTTTTTGTGGACGGACCATCACACCACCGTTATGAGTATATGCCAAAAACTAAAATAAGGGCCGCGCGGGTTTTTGTCAAGAAAAAAAGAACCCGCAGGCCGTCTCCTGAAGTTCTATCACCCCCATGGACCCGAAAGACCCTGGTCAGAGCATGGCGGGATCCGACTTGGGGCGCCTTCTATCTTAAAACGTTTTACTCCAACCGGCACAGGCAAAGGCAAAGCGGTCCTTGAATCTATTGTAGCACACGGCTGCGGCTTGTTGCCCCGTGCAGTGGGAAACGGCAATGAGGTCCACCTGATAGTCGTCCAAGGCATCCATAGATTTTTCCAGCTGCTGACCAAGATCGGTCATAAAACCGAGATGGGTACCTCCGATCACGGCGCGAAATTTCTTGTGTCCGGTCTTGGCAGAAAAATGATTCATAACGTTGACCATCCCTGAATGGGCGCATCCAAGCAGAATAATCGGTCCCTGATCCGTTTCGACCAGGAGGCTGATGTCGTCATTCAGGGGGTCATTGATCATCTTCCCATTGTGCTCGACCTTGAGTCTGGTGTCTGGGTGCTCAAAATCGGTTTTTTTGGGCACTTCCCCCGAAAAGTAGATACCTGGCGCGATGTCGACAAAATCCTGGATCAGGTTGAATCGGGCCTGCAGTGCTCCCTCCAGATAGTCCCGAGAGTACTTGATGCCGATGAAAATATTCTGTTTGCCGCCAGGGGCTTGCAGCTCAGCATATTTCTTGGTGAAAATGTCAGGATGGGCGACGACTTCCACGCCTCGGGGAGGGTAAAGGACGGCTGGCAGACCGCCGGTATGATCATAATGGCCGTGACTCAGGACAACCGTTTTGATGTCCGTCAGATTGATTCGTAATACCTGTGCATTCGTAGCCAGGGACATCCCTTGGCCGGTGTCAAAGAGGATCTTCTGTCCATCTCGTTCAATGAGGCAGGAAAAGCCGTGCTCTCCAGTCAGCCCCATGGGTCTTCCTGCGGTGTTCTCGCATAAGACGGTGATTGTTGTCTGGCTCATCCGTTTCTCCTTTGATCCTCTTGTCCTCTTTTACCTCTTTGCGCTGGGAAGGCGAGGGCCTTGCCAGCCACGCCAGTTCAGCAGAACAGGCGAAAAGAGATTTGGGCAACAGCCTGTCAATCATAAGCGTTCATGATTGGTTAGAAAGCTTATCACGTTTCATAAAATCATCCCGAATGTCTGCAAGACTTGCCTGAGTGACGATGACGTCCACGCCTGCATTGGAAAAGACATAACCCGGGCCTTTTCCCTCGAATCCCTTTGGGGAATACATCGTATCAACCCCCTTTTCAATCAGCCATTCACTCACCTTGATGCCCTTTCCCTTTTCTTGCTCTGCAAAGGGATTGCGGTGATATGATTCGGAAAGGAGCAGACCGTCTTTTTCCCGAATAGCAGCGAGGTAAAAATAGGGGGCGTCCCCAAAGTGTTCTGCAAGCCCTTGTTTATCCGTTTTCAGCGGAACGGCACAGGTGGTTGTTTCCCTCCGTTGAGGTTCATATTGAATCAATACGTGATCTACCTTTGAGACGGCTAGCTTGATTTCCTGTTCGATTCTGCGGCTCACGGCGTGGGCCTTTGCCAGGTCTTTGGCCTTGGTCACAATGTCTGCTTCAATGAACTTGAAAGGCCCAGAGTTCCTCCCCCAGAGGCCTTTGATTGCCACGACCTGGGGATCCTTCATGATGATGGTTTTCACGCGGTCCATCGTCCGGAAATCAATGGAAGCATCCAAAAGCACCCGGAGCGCAGCGACCAGAATGCCGAATCCCGCCTTGAAGATGAAGGCCGCGACAAGGAGGGCTGCCATCCTGTCCACGTTAAAACCGAACCAACCTCCTATGAGGCCAGCCAAAATCGCTGAAGAAGACAACATGTCCGTCCGAATATGCTCGGCATCCGCCATGAGACTTGGAGAGCCAAGGGCTTTGCCTTGTCGCATTTCATATCGAGAAAAGGCGAAGGTAATCATCATGGTCAAGAGCACCCCGGCTATGGCATAGGGGAGATATTGCGTGTTGAGGAATCTGTGCTCGAAGAAGGCGGTGTACACGATCTTGTAACCCGCTAGGAAGATGAATATAGCAGAAACCAGTGAGACCAGGTTCTCCACTTTGTAAAGTCCATATGGGAAGTGTTTCGATTGTCGCCTGGAGATCTTTATCCCGACAAGCACCGTGATTGAAGAGACCACGTCGGTGGAGGAATGGATGGCGTCTGCAAGGAGGGCCACCGATCCGGAGAGGGCGGCCAGGAGGCCTTTAATCCCCACAAGAAGGAGGTTGACCCCAATAGAATAAGCCCCTATTTTCTCGTTTTTTTCCATTCGTCAGTTGTGTTGGTTCTAGTGTCTCAGGCATTGCTTCAGAAAAACTTGACGTCGCCAGAAGGCCCTGTTCCTTGCTCCGTGATCATCTTTCTGAGACACAATGCTCGGTGGCGATGGACAGGCCGGAATGTTATGAGTATATGCCCAAAAGTAAGACTAACCACATGGGGCTGGGTTGTCAAGCCATATCGGAGCCCAGCCGCTGCGCTGATTAGCGGGCACTGGAAGTTTTCAGACAAACCGGTGGACGAAGATAGGTGGAGGTTAGGATTGTTGCTGGTTCAAGGCTTGAAAGTAATGGGCAAACTGTCTCAGACTCAGCGGGGAAAACCGGTCAAAATCAGACAGCAGCTCAAGGCCAGGTATGAGGGCCTTAACCACTGGAATGTCCAAGTCCCTTCTGGTCAGGTTGACATAAACTGGCCGATACCCATTCATCAGCAGAAGCCGTTCCACGAGTCTGAGGTCCTGGCCGACATGCCCTGAACAGTAATCTGGAAGGTTCTCGTGTCTTAAGGTACCCAGGTCCTCGGGTATGGCTGTGGGATGGAACCAAGAGGGATGGAATGGGAGCTCGGTGAGAGCCGATACCATCGCCCTTTTCCCATCCAGGTGAGCGGCGCATCCCTTGAATATTTCGCCATTGGGGCTCTGAACAAAGGCCTTGTAGCAGGGAAGGCCAAATTCGGATGTGATATCCAAGACCTGGACACCCGTCTGCCTACCATGCTGCAATATTCTTTGCACCGGTGGACCGTCAGCATCCAGTACAAAACATCTCTCACGCGTGTAGGGCATGACCCTTTCCGCATCCCGTTCGATGACTTCAAGTAAGCCGTGGAGCTTGGCTTCTTCAAGGGTATTTCCCGAGGCCAGGCCTGTGGAGGGTAGACCGCTCGTCAGGCAGATTTCATCGAGATTGCAGAACAGAAAGACCAATTGGGCTGGCACGTAGACAGGGTGTTCCCCTGTTTCGTCTACCCTTGTGCCAGAGACCCAATGGAGTGGTTGATTTTCATAGGGCACCTCAAGAGACATATCGTTGGGGTCTAACAGGTCACAAGATTGGTTTTTCAGGTCCTCATAGCGCCCTTTCATCAAGGGGTGGCCATGCTTGTAGTGTAGGGCCCCGCCTTCGTCAAAACTGGCAAAAGCCGACACCCGTTCAACCACTTCCATCCAGCAAGAGGCCCTGGCCTGATCCCAATTGAGTCCCTTCCCATAGCTGGTCTGAGTGCCTGCCAATTGCCAATGATTTTTTTCTGTGGACACCGTGACCTCTAGATACCACGGAATCTGGAGCGCGTAAGGACTGAGGCTGGCCAGATTTTTCATTTCCCGTCCAGTTTTGAAGCCCGCTGCCTTCACCCTTTCCATAGCCATCGTGGCTGTACCCTCAGGACCCAGATTAGGTGTGGCGCCTATGGTGGACGCTTTTATTTCCTCTTGGCCCAAGAGCTTCGTGACCGGCACCACCTGGCTGTGCCATCGATCAATAGCCTCCGGATCAAAGGGGATGGGCGATGCGGGGGGCTGTGAAGGTGTTGTCTGTCTATGCCGAAGGATATTGTCGGAGAATAGCTTCAACCAATAGGCGTTTTTGTCCCTGTCTTTATTCAAGGACCAGTTCACATAAATCAAGGGCGTATATTGTGCTAGCTGTTTGAAGTCCGTCCCGCGGAACCTCTCTGTCAAGGGATGTAACCGGTCGTTTAGAATACAGGCTTCATACATGAGTGCCAAAAGGTGGGGGTGATCATCCATGCCTCTGGCTATGAGTTGGCCGGTCAGGTTTGGCCCGAATTTTCCTGCCAGGTTCAGAAGATATTGATGCATAAACTGATCGTTGGGATGTTCCTGGAGGTAGGCAAGGGCTTCTTCAAAATCGAGATTCTCAACGGGCAGGGGTGCAAACGAACCCGTTCCAAACGCCGTGCCTTGGTGTTCGAGCTGATATCTCATGGGTGGTGGTCTAATGAGTCTATTTCGGATAGAGGAAAAGGTTGGCTTTGTCAACCGTGCCCATAGAGCTGGGGCTTGATTGGTCGTTGACAGGCGGGCAAGGGTTTTGTTATCTAATACGTTCATTTCAGCCTAGTGAGGCATGATGACGTTAGATTTTTCAAAGACCTTTGAGAAATATGAGACCCTTGTAGCTCAGGTAGACAAGATTTTTGCAGCCGTCCAGGAGAGCCACCAAGACTGTGTGTCCTGCAAAATCCACTGCTGTGACTGCTGTTACGCGGTCTTTGATCTCACTCTGATTGAATCGGTCTATGTAAATTACCATTTTAACCGTTCCCTTACCAGGAAGGAGCGACGACCTATCATTAGGCGGGCGGATAAGACTGATCGCCAGTATTATCGGATTAAACAGAAGCTTCAAAAGATGTACATAGACAAAGGAAAACCTTCTGAGGAAGTGTTCCATCAATTGGCTCAGGAGCGCGTACGATGTCCACTCCTCAACGACGAGGACCTGTGTGACCTCTATGTTTGGAGGCCCATAACCTGCAGGGTCTATGGCATCCCCACATCGATTGGCGGCAAGACCCATACGTGTGAGATCTCTGGTTTCAAAGAGGGCACAGCCTATCCCACGGTGAACCTGGATAAGATGAATGACCGTCTCTTTGAGCTCTCCGAGGAGCTGGTGAAAGAGATTGGGGCGACGCGTTCAAAGATACACATGGGCCTTGTACCCGTTTCAGCGGCCTTGACGACGGATTATGACGAGCAATACTTCCTGGCGTGTCAGGGGGGCACTTAAATGCGCAAACTATCCCCTGAAGAGGCAGAGAGAAAGAAAGCCATTTTTGACAGCATGTCTCCTAGGCGGCAAAAACACATTCTTAAGAAAGAAGGCTACGATGAGTGGGACCCCTTCATAGAGCCAAAAGACCCCATTGACTTGCGAGAAGACAAATCAAAGCGCACGGCCATTGAGTTGGCCAGGGAGTTCCTTGCCCATTGCAGCCAAGAAACCTATAGCAATGCCTTTGGCCAGGGGGCCTGGGAGATGTGTCTTGGCATCGTCAATAATGACGAGCGCTACAAAGGCATGTACCAATTCGCTTGCTGGTATCGGGACTCTTTAAAAAAGCAGGGCCTGACGTGACCTGAGACCGCGATCACCCATGTCAGCCCAATTCCTCTTCATCCATGTCAACTTGTTAGCTCCCCTTGAATCCCCAGATACGATTCCCATATCTGAAGCCACTATCCTGGCTCAATTGGTTCACCACGGATTTGGTGGAGAGATCCTGGGAGATTTTGCCAACAGCCCTCTTAAACCCGGGATGCTGGCAGAGGCCCTCCAAAGGGGCCAGCCTCTGGCCATCGGTTTCACGGCATACCAGGAAAACATTGAGCAGATTAGGCTCTGGGCACGATTTGCCAAGAAGACGTCACCAGAAGTGAGAATCGTCCTCGGAGGCCCCCAGGTCACCTTCATGCCTGCCGAGGCCTTAAGGCAGATGCCGGAGGTTGATTTTCTTTGCAGGGGGGAAGGGGAAGAAGTCATGTTGGCCCTTGCCCAAGCCCTCACGGAGGGCACAGATGTTGCCCGGGTGCCAGGTCTGTGTTTCTTGCGGAGCGGTGATTTGATAGAAACCGGTTGGGCCCATGGTGCAAAGCATCTCGACACATACCCATCTCCTTATCTCATGGACTTGATCGATTTGAGGCACAAGGAACGAGCCATCCTGCTCACCTCCAGGGGATGTCGGTATGATTGTGCCTTCTGCTACACGCCGCGGGCGAGCCAAAGACAGGTGAGGTTTTATTCTTCGGAGCGAATCATCGATGAGATGAAACATCTCAAGGCCAAGGGTATCAGGGCCTTTTGGTTTGCTGACACCAATTTTTCCGTCTCTCGAGGGCGGTTGGTTTCCCTGCTTGAGGGCATGATCAAAGAGGTGCCTGGCATTTCGTTCTGGTGTCAGACGCGCTATGATCTCGTGAACCGTGAATTGCTATCCTTGCTTAGACGCGCTGGCGCCGATAACGTGGCTTACGGGCTTGAGTCGGCCAATGCGGCTGTCCTTGAACGGATCAGGAAACCGATTGACCTGGATCGTCTTTCAGAGGTGATCCGCTTGACCCAGGAGGCCGGCATGAACGTGGAGCTATTCAGCATGTTCGGTCTGCCGGGGGAGACCTTTGACCAAGCCCTTGGCACCATGGCATTCGTGAAAAAAAACCGGGTAGCCATAGATGGCAACTCCATATCGCAGCAGGCCCATCTTTTTTTTGGTGCCCCCATGAATGATAACCCTGAGGCGTATGGTATCCACCCCTTTCGGCGTACGCGGCCATCCTACCTGAGCGTATGCAGGGACTACGCGACCGATACCATGTCGGCAGATGAGATACGACGCATGAGCTTGATCTGGCGACTCAATCGTGAGGACTTTATCGAAGATGTTGAAGCCGGCAGAAACCTGTTCCATAGGGCAGCGATCATCACTCAAAACCGTCCTGCCCTGGCTGACCGACCCGAGGCTCTCTGTCTGCTAGCCCGGATCTATCTGGCCCTTGAGGAATACAGCGCTGCCTCAGATTGCATGAGGCAAGCAAGAGACGCCTTTCCTGAAGACCCGACCGTGCAAGCGCTTCTGCAAGGGCCTTTTGTGTGCTTCAAGGTCAGCCGGGAGGCAGCACGCCTCGGATTCAAGGTGATCTATGACTGTCAGGGCAAAGTGGATGGCCATGTGGTGCCTGTGACATGCGGCAGATTTCAGGAGGCGATCCTTGGAAACGGAACGCTCTTGCCGGCATTCGAAGGCCATCTTGATGGGATGGCCCCAGGGAAATATGCACGGTTTGACGTCGCCTTTCCAGTTGATTATGGCCAGAAGGTGTTGGCTGGAAAGGTGGTGACGTTTCGCGTCCATGTGCACCACACCATGGAGTCGGTAACGGTCTCAAATGTCGAACACCTAGGTCGGCTGGCGTTGGCTAACGAGTACGCCCTGGAGGATACAGAAGCCTTACGGCAACACAACATTCATCTCTACTACAGAGTAGTTCGTCAGTGCCCTGTTCATAGGCGACCTCTACAGATGACGGACTGCCTTGCGCTGATCAACCTTTACCTCAAACTGGGATTTTCGGATCGGGCTGAGGCTGTCATGGGAAGCTTTTCCCATAATCCCATGATGCTGACCCATGGAGCCCACCTATTTCGAGTGAATGCCGAACCTCAGAAAGCCCTGGACCTCTTAGAGAAGACAGGACAAGACGGGCCAAGGGCGCGTCTGATCCGCGCTCAGTGCCTGTTTGACTTAAACAGGCTGGAAGAGTCAGCAGCGATGGTAAAAGACATGACATTGCCGAAGGATATGCAGCTTGCGTCCCTTCGAGTCGCACTTGCGACCAGGCTGTGCCTTCCTCTCGAGACTTATCTTGAGCAAGAAGATGCCTTGTTGGATGCCAGAATGCAGGCCATGCTCTTAGACAGGGGGCCATAAGGCCGGGTTGGTGGTCATTGGAGGTGTCTAAGGCTTTTGACCTTGACAAAAATGAAGGCAGCCAGACCCGCCCTATAGGCCATGCGACCCCCTATGATCCTGTGGTCCCCGGGATGGTAGCAGTCGAGGTATCTGATTTCATAGTCTTCGTCCACCTCCATGGCCAAAGCCTTTTCCCAATCGTCGCCATAGGCGAAGGCAATGGCTTCCATTAAGGCATCCCCGAGATTGTGTCCCGTAGCGTCATAGGCGGCGACAGCCCCGCAGGGGCATAGCCATTTATAAAAGTCTCCTTGGCGCTTGGGGTCTCCCTCAGGAGGCCTCCCAAAAGGTTCTCCGCAAAAGGGGCAGCGCGGTCTTTCCGCTTCTCTATAGGCTGGAGACATTGGGCGTCTTTGTTTTTACTAAAGGGGCGTATTATATTGTTTGTGTGTTCCCTGAAGGCCTTGACGATCCAGACTATTTCAAGCCCCCCTTAATCAATGTCAATCAATGTCTGACCCGTGATATGGGAGTATAAGCTGAAGTCTGTTACCATACAAGTTCATGATCGAAGAAATAAGACGATTGATACGTCATACAGTCCTTGACGCTGGCAAGAAACTGACGCCGGGCGAGATCACATCGTCTGTTGCGAGGCAGTGTGGTGCGGACAGAAAAACCGTCAGGCTTGCCATAAAGGATTTGGTCAGTCTGGGAGAACTCACGTACACGTATATCTACGGGACTAGCTATTTGGGAAGGTCTTTCGACAGACCTGTTCGGATTTCCAAAAGGATTGTGATCAAGCCCCCTGACAATATTTGCCGGCCCAAAGAGGGAGACGTGGTGATTGACATAGCAAGGGGTGCCGCCTTTGGGGACGGGGCCCATCCAACCACCTCTTTGGCCTTGAGGGCTATGGATGCGGTGTTGGATGACCAGCCTTGCCTGACTGGAAAGTCACATCTCGCCGGGTTAGATGTGGGGACCGGTAGCGGTATCCTGGCTATTGCCCTGGCCAAACTCGGGGTTGAAAAAGTCGTGGGCACTGACCTTGACCCCTGTGCCCTATCGGAGGCCGCCCACAATGTCTGGCTGAATGGGTGCGGTCCCCGAGTCGTGATTACGAACACCCCTCTAGACCGACTGGCTGGACGTTTTTCCGTCATTGTGGCGAATCTGGCTTATCCCACTTTAAGGAGACTGGCTGCCCTTATGTCAGGAAGAATGGAAGAAGATGGGGTTCTGATCGTTTCAGGTTTCAAAGCGCCAGCTGATAAGGGCCTGAGTGCAGCCTATGCTGAGCAGGGTCTCCGGCTGATTCAAGAAGAAGCTGACCGCGAATGGGTCTGCCTGGTCCTACGGAAACGCAGTCAGGGGGTTTGGGGTTGATCGTGGCACAAAAACGTGGTATATACCAAAACGCAATTCTTAGAATCTTGATGAAGGTGCATAAACAATGGGAACGTCTAGTATGTTTAAAGTGGGTGACTTGGCCGTCTATCCGGCCCACGGTGTGGGGTGCATCGAGTCCATCGAGTCGCGGGAAATCTCGGGTGAAAAGAAAGAGTTCTATATCATGAAGATCCTTGATAATAATATGATTATCATGATCCCTGTCGACAACGTCACGTCTGTTGGACTGCGGGATATCATCGATGAAAAGGAGGTCTCGCGGGTTTACGAGATTATGAAACAGCGTGATATTCCTGCGGATAATCAGACGTGGAATCGGCGATACCGCGAATATATGGAAAAGATCAAAACCGGCTCCGTTTACGAAGTGGCTGAAGTGCTCCGGGATCTCTATCTGCTGAAGGTGGACAAAGACCTCTCTTTTGGAGAGCGCAAGATGTTAGATACGGCTCAGGGCCTCCTGCTCAAAGAGCTTTCAATCGCCAAGGCAACCGACGAGCGGGCGATCATGTCGGATATTAACGATATATTCGACCTAGATGATTAGAGAGGTGTGTCTGTTTTCAGTTTTGAGGTTACTGAATCAGAGGCCGGACGTCGGCTCGATGCGGTCATAGCCGCACGGTTTCCCGCCCT
>JASFPF010000015.1:0-11388 GCA_050116135.1 Deltaproteobacteria bacterium
GCCGCTGTCCCGAGGCGGCACATCCAAGAAGGGCAATGTCGTACCGGCCTGCAAGGACTGCAACAACAAGAAGAAATACATGCTTCCCATTGAATGGGAAGCCTATCTGGAGTCCCTTACTGGAAGTAATGTCCAATGACTTGGAGGGGAAATTTGGGTGAGTAAGGAATAAAGGCAAGGCTGACTCGCCCCTGGTTATTGATTCTCTTAAAAACCTGGCTCGCCTCATGGGCAGGGATCAGTTTCCTGGTGTCCCAATCAGACATTTGTACCTTCATCAGAATCTTGTGAGGGTCATCGATCACCCTGAGTAGCGTTGCCGTCATGGTGGATATCTTGTTGTAGGCGTCACCCTCACTCAGTCTCAGCTCCTTTTTGATCTGCCTGTGGTACGCCATGATGGCATAGAAGTCCAGCGGCAGCTTCATGGCTTCATCTAAGCTCTGAGATAACCACGCCAGCGCGTTTTTTGGGTCCGTCACAGATTCGTACATGAAATTCATGGCGACCTCAATATCAGGGTTGGCCGCCTTGGCTGCCCGGATCAGTTTGGACGCCAGGTTCAATAGCTTCTGGTTCTTCCAGCGCGCCCACAGCCAGAAGGTGTCAGAATAGCGCGATACGAGCCACCGTCCTTCCTCGTCTTGAAACACCCCGTTGTACAGGACCTGGGGATCAAGCACCCTGCCGGTTTCCTGTGCAAAAAGGGCCACGGCCTTTGGGTTGAAGTCCTCGTATTGGCGCATGACCAGGTCGTCTTGGATCAAAATGCCATCAATGCCGGAGCCAACCACGTCCTTGTAAAGGCCTATGAGTTCTTTCTCAACCGTCTCATCGAAGATGCTCCACGGGCGAATCGGTTTAAAGGAACGCGTTTCAAAACAGTACCCAAGAGCCGTGAAGGGTTCGGCGTGAGCCAGGTGGAGGGGCATCTTTCGGGTTTCCATCCAAGCAAAGACTTTCAACCCATGACGGTGCCCAATGGACACGATCCTCGTCAAGACAGGGTCTACCACCGGCGCATGGCTTGTTTCAAAATAGACGCCAGTCTTACATTGAGGCCGGGAAAAACGATATACCCTGTCGCCCCGGTTTTGAAAAGCCCGAACAATGAGGGTATTGACGCCTGCCTGCTTAAGGTTGATCACACATTGCTCGACCTGAGCGTAATCCCGCGACTTGAAGACCAGAACCTGCGCCGCCAGCATGCGCCGTGTGGAGACGGTGTTCGTATCTTCGGGAGATACTCTGGCCTCTGCCACCGAGGCCGCTGCACACTGTGGGAGGACGTGACAGCGGCCAAAATACCATTGACACCAAAAAAAACCTGCAGAAACCGTCAGTATGATGAGGAAGACGTACAATCCCTTTTTCTTCAAGGGAATCACCATAGGAACGCCTGTGGATCGCTGATTTAGATGATTTGGATGTTTCCCCTACGACAAATAGATTCTCCTTGTCAAGAATATAATACTATATGTGGCGTTAAATATGCACCAAGGCCCAATATATAGGGTTAAAAACCTTTGGAGTTGAAATATCAAACGTCGTGATTTATCAGGGTCCATGAAGATCGGGAGCTTGATCCTAGAAAATCCCCTCATTCTGGCTCCCATGGCTGGAATCACCCAACTTCCTTTTCGACGGTTGGCCAAAGAGGCAGGATGCGCCCTGGTTGTGACTGAGATGGTCAGCGCAAACGGTTTGGTCCACGGTGGGCGAAAGACATTAGAGCTTCTGAAAAGCCATCCCACAGAGCGCCCTCTTTCTGTCCAGATATTTGGGGCAGACCCGGCGGTGATGCAGGAAGCGGCCCGGATTGTTCAGGCCCAAGGCGCCGACCTTTTGGACATCAACTTGGGCTGTTCGGTCCGTAAAGTGGTCAAGCAGAGTGCTGGAGCGGCCTTGATGGGCCAACCAGAAAAGCTAGGGGCGATTCTGAAAGCAGTCCGCGGGGTCGTGGACTGCCCCTTAACCATTAAGATCCGGTCGGGCTGGGAACCCTCGGGAGACCAGGCCGTAGCAGTGGCCCGCATGGCTGAGGACGCCGGCGTGGATGCGGTGGCTATTCACCCCAGGACAGCCCTTCAAGGGTTTGGCGGCAGGGCCGATTGGTCACTCATCGCCCGGCTAAAACAGTGTGTCTCCATCCCGGTCATAGGAAACGGCGATGTCAGCGCACCAGATGATGTGGTCAGGATGCAACGGGAAACCGGATGCAGTGCTGTGATGATCGGGCGGGCGTCGATCGGAAACCCCTGGATTTTTACCCAAGCCCTTGATCTTCTTCAGTCGAGACAGCCTAGATCTCCCGATCTATCGAAACGTCTTCATGGGATCCTCCGGTATATTGACAGTAGCGTGGATCATTTTGGAGAAGCCCGGGCCATTCGGATGATGCGAAGCCGTGTGCCTTGGTTTGTTAAGGGACTCCCAGGATGTAGCCGGTTCCGGTCTTCTATTATCCGCTTAAAATCTCGACAGGAGATGAGAGAGGCCGTTCAGGCCTATTTTGAAAGGATTCAGCCCTCGGTTATTACATCTTAGTCCATGAGTCATGGAATTCGTGCTTTTTCTCACAGAAAACACAAAGACAACCAAGAAAGCACGAAGACACGAAGTCTTTTCTCGGAATCTTTTTTTCGTGCTTTCATGTCCCCTCGTGCTTTTGTGATAATTTTGCTTTTTTGGTTCTGGGTTGTCCAGGTTAGGACATATCAAAAATTGAAGGGTCGCATGAGACAAGGAGGAGAAGATGGCTGGTCTCTTATTTATCGATGATGAGGAAGGGGTGCGGCGATCTTTGGGGCGGGCACTTAAGAACGAACCATACACGGTTTACACTGCTGAAGATGGTCAGACAGGCATAAAGTTGTTTCAAGAAAACATTTCCAAGATAAGTATTGTAATTTCAGACTATAAGATGCCCGGGCCAGATGGCCTGGAAACCCTTGCGCGAATTGCCACCCTCAATCCGGAGGTGACACGCATCCTGCTGACCGGTTACGCCACAATGGAATCTGCGATTCGGGCGACCAACGAGGGGCTCGACGGCTTTCTCACAAAACCCTTCGACAATATCGAACTGCGGAGCAAGATCCGGGAGATTATGATCAAGAAACGGCTGAGACAGTTTGTCTCTGATCCCATATACGAGGAGATCAAGAGCGATCCCTCTGTGATGGTTCCCAGAAAACACAAGGTGACTATTCTTTTTAGTGATATCAGGGGGTTCACGGAGATGTCTCAGAGGGTGCCCCCGCAAGAAATCGCGGCGTTTTTAAACGACTATTATTTCACTCCCTTGGGAGAAATTGCGTATCGACACAACGGCACGGTGGACAAACACATCGGCGATTGCATCATGGTCATTTACGGGTCCCCGGTTTCACACGAAGACGATATTGAAAAAGCCATTGAATCGGCCATGGATATGCAGAAAACCAGCCGAGACATCAGCAGAGAATTGCAGCGAATCAACGGATTTGAGCTGCGCATAGGAATCGGTATTTGTACGGGCGAGGTCGTGACCGGCGTATTTGGCTCTCTGAGAAAAAGGGAATATACGGCCTTTGGCATGCCGGTCAATATCGCAGCACGCCTGGAGAAGCTGGCAAAAGGGGGTGAGATACTCGTCAGTGAGACGACTTACAAAGAAGTCTCAGACCGGTTTGCAGCCGAGGCGATGACACCCCCAATACCGGTCAAGGGTTTGGATGAGCCTATCTCTATCTATCGGATCTTAGGGTCCCTATAATCTCACCGCTTCAACTGGACGAAACTACTCTGTTCCAGGTCATAGCCTAGGATGCTTTCAGCCTCAGCCCGGTCCTTTTTCACCTTGGTGACTTTGATTTCGCCGATCTTTGGCCCCGAGACCAAATAGATGCGACCTTCTTGCCCCTTCATGGGCTCGCCCATGCCAAAAACCTCCAACACATCCCCCACGGTAAGTCCCACATCCGTGCCCGCCGAGATGGTGAACGTGTTGTTCGAGCTGGCGGTGATATAACCTTTCCACGGCTCTTCGGCCAAGCGTTCGCAAATCATCTTGCCCGTTTTGCCTGTCATCTCCGCCAGGAGTCGAGAGGCGATGCCCTTGTTGTATCCATTCCCTGTCTTGAGGTTGTCCCAGTCGTACTCGGAGATCTCCACATCCTCCTCTACGATTTCATCTAAGAGAATTGCTGTGGTTTGAATGTCATACACCCTTACATGGAAAGAGAGTCGTACGAGCCTGCAAAGTCGTCTAAATCCCCAGATGCCACGCTTCTCCGTGAGACATTCCATCTGGCCGATGGTTTGATTCACCACAGCACCAAGGCCAAAGATTCTGCCAAGATTCGCAAGGGCTAGGTGGTCGATCTGGCCTGACGGAAGGCGAGGCATGTCTTGCAAGGCCTTGAGGATGTTCCGAGAATCCACGATGCGAAGGTTGTCGCAACGGCGGCTCAAAAACGCCCTCAGTTGAGCTGCAGCCGCTCTTTGAAAATCTTCACCTCCGTAACCCGAGCCGTTAACGGGTGGCAAGAATGAGACCTTTTTGCTCAGTCTTGGTCCTTTGCCAAGGATGTCCTCGGTTATTTTCTCGGTCGTGGCGCAGCCAGGAAGGAATAAGAAACCCACAAAACAAATCGATACAATTATGAATGCCTTCGTACGCACGGCTCTCCCTTATCCTCCATGTGACTCGTGATGAGGCCTCTGCAAACCCCCTTCTCACTCGTTCCTACGAGCTTTTTGATCCCGGTATTCCACGCGAGCGGTCGTGGTCACACCGCCTCGAGGCGTAAAGGTTCCTATGACTTCCATGAATTTGGGGTGAAGGACGCCAACCAAATCCTCCAGAATCCGATTGACCACATGTTCATAAAAGATGCCCACATTGCGATATTGCAATAAGTAATATTTCACCGATTTCAACTCGACGATCTTGTCCTTGGGGATATAGCGTAGGGTGATACGCCCATAGTCGGGAAGACCTGAGCGGGGGCACACCGAGGTGAATTCAGGTTGGTCTATGTTGATCTCAATATCCCTTTGTGTGCCATAGGCATAGTCCAGCACTTCAAGGAGATCTCGGTCCACTGTATCAGGGCTTTTAACTCTAGCCAGCAGTTTTTTCGCCATGTCTGATATATCCATGGAGACTCCTTTCCATACTCAAGCCATAAGCGTGTGGTCCCAACGCCTTTTCTTGGGCTTCCTATAGCACAATCTGCCTAGTGGTGAAACAGCAACGACAAGAGTTCCGGGCAAGAGCCGTTGGGGCTTTACGTTCCAGCCTGGCATCCCCTTTCTGGGGTGGCCCCGTGAAGTATCTTGCCTGCCCTTGCGCGGAGTTGTCCGCAGGCTGCGTGAATATCTCCGCCCTTGCTGCGGCGAACAATAGCGGTGTAGTGACGATCCAGAAGAATCCGTTGGAACGCCAGTATGGCGGCCTCTCCGGGTGTCTTGAAGGGCGTTCCTTCAAAGGCGTTAAAGGGTATTAGGTTGATTTTGGCCCGCAAGGGCTTCAGGATCCTTGCCAGCCGTTTGGCGTCTTCAGGCCTGTCATTGACGCCTGCGATCAAGACGTATTCAAAAGTGATCATGCGCCGAGCGGGGAGAGGAAACCTGCGGCACGCAGAGAGGAGCTCCTCCATGGGATAGGTGCGATTGATAGGCATCAACTGGTTTCTCGTCCTGTTGTCCGCAGCATTGAGAGAAACGGCCAGGTTCACCGTGATGTCCTGTCCAAGGTCCTTCATCCTGGGGACCAGGCCGGCCGTGGAAAGGGTGATGCGGCGGTTGGAAAACTGCAGGCCGTCGTTGCCGGTGATCATGCCAATGGCTTGGATCACGTTGTCATAATTGGCAAGGGGTTCCCCCATTCCCATGAACACGATATTCGTCAGAGGTGTCCCCTGTGGCAGGTCGTTTCGAACGGCGCAGACCTGGTTAACAATCTCAGCAGGTTCCAAATTGCGGACGAAGCCGCCACGGGCAGTAAGGCAGAATTTACATCCCATAGCGCACCCCACCTGGCTCGACACACATAGTGTCCAATGATTCGGCTCGGGGATCAGCACGCTTTCAATATGATGCCCGTCCTTAAGACGAAACAGGTATTTCTTGGAGCCATCCGCTGAGGCCTGGACCTGTGCCGGCTCAAGTTGGCTAATGGTGAGTTGGCCGGAAAGCCACCCTCTCAAATCCTTTGAGAGGTCTGTCATGTGGGAAAAGGAACAGATGTTTCGATGGTAGATCCATCTCAGGATCTGGCTGGCCCGATAAGGAGCCACGTTGTGATGTTCCAGCCAACGTGTGAAGGCCTCCTGGGTCAAGTTTTTTACGTCGTGTTGCACAGACATGAGGGGAGAAGGAGCGCTTGCCACCATAGGGTGAAAAAATATTTCCTTGACATAAGTAACGATGAATAATAGTAAAGATAAGTTTATACTCTAGAAAAGATGGCTATGTTTGAGAATCTCACCGACAAACTGAACCTGACCTTCAAGAAGCTCAAGGGGCACGGCAAGTTAACAGAGAAAAACATCGAAACCGGACTGAAAGAGATCCGTATCGCCCTTCTTGAAGCCGACGTTCACTACAAGGTCGTCAAACAACTCCTTGCCGCTATTAAGGAGCGCGCCGTTGGCCAAGCGGTGCTGGCTAGCCTGACACCAGGGCAGCAGGTTGTCAAGATTGTTAATGATGAACTGACTCGGCTCATGGGGAACACGCATGAAGGGCTCAGCCTTCATGGGCGACCTGCCCCTGTCATGCTCGTAGGGCTCCAGGGCTCAGGGAAGACCACGACAGCCGGCAAGTTGGGCAAATTTTTGACAAAACAGCACCGAAAGCCTTTTCTGGTTCCGGCTGATGTCTATCGCCCGGCAGCTATTGATCAACTGAAGAAGCTTGGCGAACAACTGGGCATGGGTGTCTTCCCCTCCACGCAGGACATGGATCCGGTGGACATTTGCCAGCAGGCCCTCGGCAAGGCTCGCCAGGATGGCTGTGATAGTCTTTTGATTGACACAGCAGGCCGGCTCCATATTGATGAGGCCCTAATGGCCGAACTGAAGCGCATCAAGGAAGCGGTTCAGCCGTCTGATACCCTGTTGGTAGCTGATGCCATGACGGGACAGGACGCCGTCAACATGGCTAAAGCATTCAATGATGCCCTTGATATTGGTGGCGTCATTCTCACCAAAATGGACGGTGATGCCCGTGGCGGTGCCGCCATTTCTATTCGGGCAATCACCTCGAAACCGATTAAATTCGTGGGGGTGGGTGAGAAACTGGAGGCCCTGGAACCGTTTCATCCAGACCGGATGGCATCCAGGATCCTGGGCATGGGTGATATGCTTTCTCTGATTGAGAAGGCCCAAAGTGCTGTGGACGAAAAAAAGGCCCGGGAGCTGGAAAAAAAGCTTCGAAAAAATCAGTTTACCCTACAAGACTTTCGTGATCAAATGGCGCAAGTCAGAAAAATGGGTTCCATGGAAGATCTCTTGGCCATGATCCCTGGGATGGGCAAGCTAAAACAAATGAAGCAGCTCAGCGTGGACGAAGGGGAATTGGTTCGAATTACGGCTATTATTGACTCTATGACGGTTGAGGAGCGATGCAAGCACGCTATGATCAACGCAAGTCGTCGCAAACGGATTGCCAAGGGGAGTGGAACGACGGTTCAAGAAGTAAACCAGCTTTTGAAGAATTATGTCCAAGTGCAGAAGATGATCAAGAAATTAAATAAGGGTGGCCTTCGTAGCCTTGGTCGTGGGGGGCTGCCGTTCTAGTAAGGAGGAACAGCTTCGGATGCCCGTTAAGATTAGATTGGCCAGGTATGGCGCAAAGAAAAAACCGTTTTATCGAATTGTGGTGGCCTCCAACCAGGCCCCTCGGGATGGCAAGTTTCTCGAACTGGTTGGAACGTATGATCCCCTGAGCGAGCCCGCTGCGGTGCGCTTGAAACATGATCGGATTAAAGCGTGGATCGAAAAAGGGGCCATTCCGACTGCAACAGTCAAGAATTTGTTAAAGAAAGAAGGGGGTTCCCCCAAACCAGGAGGTGCATAAGGCGGTCTTTCCAAGCCAACTCACCTTTTTCGGCGTCGGTTTTCTCTTCTAACGCAGTGAGGAGGGCGGGAGATGAAGGATCTGATCAAGTACATTGCTCAAGCGCTGGTGGATCATCCGGAGGCAGTGGAAGTCTCCGAAGTGGAAGGCGAACAGACCTCGGTCATTGAGCTGAAGGTGGCAAAGGACGACCTCGGCAAAATTATCGGGAAGCAAGGCCGCACCGCGCGCGCCATCCGAACTATTTTGGGCGCTGCTTCTGCCAAAATCAAGAAAAGATCCGTTTTGGAGATCATCGAATAGGGTGCTATGGATGAGGAGGCCCTCGTCCCTATAGGAAAGATCGTGGGTACCCACGGGATCAAGGGCCACCTCAAGGTGATGCCCTATGGTGACTCCATGGATTTGTTTTCTCCCGGCAAAAAATTGACCGTCAGCCGAGAAGGGGATGCCCTTGCGACGTTTCGTATCGCATTCGCCTGTCCTCACAACCGTTTGATCCGTCTTGGCTTAGAGAACATAGGATCGATTGAAGCAGCAGAGACGTGGATAGGCTGCCAGCTTTACATAGACAAAGCCTCCTTACCTCAACTGGAAGAAGGCAGTTACTACTGGCAGGAGATTATGGGACTTGAGGCCTTTACGTTGGACGACCGACGTCTGGGCCGAGTGGAAGCGATTTTGCCTACGGGAAGCAACGATGTTTACGTGGTGAAAGACGGGAGCAAGGAACTGCTTATTCCAGCGATCGATTCGGTGGTCGTCGATATTGACCTTGACCAGAAAGTCTTGCGGGTGGATCTTCCTAAAGGGCTGGAAGATTAATGGATGAATTTTACGGTTCTCACGTTGTTTCCTGAGATGTTTTCCGCCTTGCTGGTGGGAGGCATGATCAAGCGGGCCGTTGAAAGCAATCGTATATCCATCGAGACAGTCGATATCAGAGACTTTGCCAAAGGCCCCCACCGCACCGTGGATGATCGCCCCTATGGCGGTGGCAGCGGCATGGTCATGAAGCCTGAACCCCTTGCAGAGGCGATCCGGGATGCCAAACAGAGACATCCTGGGGCTTATACGTTGGTTCTCACACCTCAGGGTCGGCTCTTTGATCATGGGCTGGCCCGGGAACTGTCAGGCTGTGCCGAGCTTATCTTGGTCTGTGGCCGCTATGAAGGCCTTGACGACCGGATTTGTCAGGACCTAGCAGATGAGGAGCTGTCCATCGGAGACTATGTGCTCACCGGTGGTGAATTGGCGGCCATGGTTGTCATCGATGCGGTAGGCCGACTGCTTCCCGGCACGCTGGGAAATGAACAGTCCGCTCAAGAGGACTCCTTTTCAACAGGACTGCTGGAATACCCTCAATACACACGACCCAGGTCTTTTGAGGGGTTCCAGGTGCCTGACGTCTTGCTCTCTGGGAACCATGGCGCTATTAGGCAGTGGAGGCGACAGGCTTCGCTGGTTCGGACATTTCTCAAAAGGTCTGATTTGCTGTTAGACCAACCGCTGACGTCAGAGGATATCGCGTTCCTGGAAAAACTTCACCGGGACATTGAAGTCACCCTAGACAAGCATTCCACAACGTCTTGACAGGTTCACGCAGCCTCTACTTGGCCCTGATACACCATCCGGTGTATAACAAAAAAGGCGAGGTGATCGCCTCGGCAGTCAGCAACCTCGATTTGCACGACATATCGAGGGCGGCCAAAACGTATGGTGCAAAAGCTTTCTACGTGTTGACCCCCTTGGCAGACCAGCGGCAACTCGTTAGAAGAATTGTATCTCATTGGATAGAAGGCGTGGGGGCAAGGTACAACCCCGATCGGGGGGCCGCCCTCAAGCTGGTTAGGGTTGAGGCCTCTGTCGATGCTGCGGTGGATGAAATCTCCAGCGAGGGACAGGGCGGACCGATCACAGTGGTCACAGATGCCCGGCCACACCCGGAAAACGTCAGCTACCGAGGGCTTTCAGGCATGTTGAAGTCGGACCGCCCCTTATTGCTCATGTTTGGAACGGCGTGGGGACTCACCCGGGAGTTTATTGAAACAGCCGATTATGTTGTCGCCCCGATTATGGGGCCTACCGGTTATAACCACCTGTCAGTGCGATCGGCTGCTGCCATTGTCCTTGACAGGCTTTTGGGACAAAGAGATTGACTCGTTCATGTTGGTAGTTTGGTAAAATTTTGATTTTACGCCCTTTTTCAGCAAGGCACTTCTTACGAGTTCATAAGCGTGACAGGAACAAAAACGATTTTTAGTTGGCTCAATCCATAAACGCCTGTACACGCTAGGGGTGGATTGGAGGAAAACGTGGAAACGATCAGAGCGATTGAAAAGGAACAAATGCGGTTTGATCTTCCTTTTTTCAAGTCTGGTGACACTGTAAAGGTCTTTGTCAAGATCAAAGAAGGGGAGAAAGAGCGTATTCAGATTTTTAAAGGGGTGGTGATCAGGAAGCGGAAAGGAACCACCAATGCCTCATTCACGGTGAGGAAGATATCTTATGGGATCGGTGTAGAGCGCATCTTCCCTTTGCATTCTCCGAGTATTGACAAGATTGAGGTCGTGACTCGAGGTCGTGTCCGTCGGTCTCGCCTTTACTATCTTAGAAAATTGAGAGGGAAAGCAGCCAGGATCAAGGAGCTTCGCTCCGTTTAGTCCTGAACTGTCTTTTGCCCCAATCCGGTCTGAGATAATCCATATAGGCCTGTTTCCTGTGGAACTTGCCATCAGGTCTTTCAAACCAGGTTTTCCGGATCATGAATCGTGGGCATGGATCCTGAAACGTTTGAGGCAAAGGCTCGACAAGAAGGATTCTCAAGAATCGCCGGCATCGACGAGGCTGGGAGAGGTCCCCTGGCAGGGCCGGTGCTGTCTGCTGCGGTCATCCTGCCTGAGAAAGTAAGTCTTAAGCACCTGGATGATTCCAAGCGATTGAACCCTGGAAGGCGAGAAGAGCTTTTCGGGGCGATTTATGAACAAGCTATTTCTATAGGCATAGGTATTGTTGACCCTATAGAAATTGATCGTATCAATATCCTTCAGGCCTCACTCCTTTCCATGCTGATGGCAGTGGACAATCTTCAACCCGCTCCAGATTACTTACTCGTGGACGGTATTATTCCCATGAAATGTCCATTGCCGCAACAGGTCGTGAAACACGGCGATAGGCGGTGTCTGTCCATTGCCGCAGCATCCATCATAGCCAAAGTGACACGAGATCGACTCATGAGGCGTTATGACGAGGAGTTCCCCTTGTTTGGCTTTGGCCAGCACAAGGGGTACGGCACCAAAGCTCACCGGGAAGCCATCCGCA
>JASFPF010000016.1:0-11323 GCA_050116135.1 Deltaproteobacteria bacterium
ACCGTGGCCAGAGCCCACTGCCCGATTTTTGCTAACCGATGACCGTGCTTACAAATTTTTTGTGATTGTGATAGAGGTGTTTCGAGACTTCCGACAATAACACTCAACAAACGAAGGGTTACCAGAAAGAGAATACAAACACCTATGGAATGACATCAATGTTTCAATCGATCAAATGGGTAACAGAACACACCATGACCATGAGAGAACAAAGGAGACAGCAATGAAAAGAGCATTGATTCTGGTCATTATAACGAGTTTTCTCGCATTTTCCCATGATACCCTTGCCCAATCTCTGCCTGCTCTGGATCGTAATCTAATTTTCACAGAAGGCATAGCCGAGCTAACGGGGCAAAACGATTCAGCCAAGATTTCTATTGCCGTTGTGAGCGATGGGGCGAATTTGGAACAGACGAGCTCGGAAAATGCTAGTAAAACCATAGGGGTTATCAGGGGGATCAAGGCTTTGAATATTGAGCATCTTAAACTGAAGACCTCCAATTACCGGGTGACGCCCCAAAAGGATCATAAAGCGAGGCCACCTAAGATCAAAGGTTATGAAGTGCACAACGCGATTGAGGTGACGCTGGAAGGATTTGAGCCGGATCATTTGTCCGGCCATGTTTCCAAGATCGTCGGGAATGCCCTGGAAATCGGTGCCAACAGCATTCATCATATTCAATTCTACATCAAGAACAAAGAGCCATTAGAAAAGGAAGCCTTAACCCAAGCAACACAGGAAGCCATGGACCGGGCCAGAACGTTGGCCCAGGCTGCGGGCGTGACGCTGAAACGCATCGTTTCACTCAGCACGCATCCGATTCACATGCCGCCCAGCCCGCAGATGTTCCGGGCAGGCGTCATGAAGGCTGAATCAGCGGCTACGGCACCGCCGATTGAGATAGGGGAAAGCCAAGTCCGTGTTCAAGTCAGCATAGCGTATGAAATAGAATAGTCATAAGGAGCCATGAAAATACAAAGCTCCCTCGCCATACGGCCATGCATTTCCTCTTCAACATATCGCCACTGATCAAACTCGTCGGAATTTTTATTTTCGTCATCGTCTTGATACGGAAACGGCTTTCTCTTGGCGTTGCCCTTAGCGCAGGCTCGATATCGCTGGGCCTGTGGTTTCGTCTTTCTCCATGGCAGATCGGCGCTTCCATGGTCGGCTCCCTGGCTGCTTCTCGGACATATGTGCTCATTGTTGTTGTTACGCTAATTCTGATCCTCAGTCATGCCATGGAAAAAACCGGTCAGATGAAGCGTCTCTTGGACTCCTTTACGGGCATTAGCCAAAATATCCGTCTGAATCTCGCTCTCTTTCCAGCCATCATCGGGCTCCTTCCCATGCCTGGCGGGGCCATCTTTTCTGCCCCCATGGTCCATCAAGTTAGCCATGAGGAAACCCTGACTGCTGAAACGAAAACCCTGATCAACTATTGGTTCCGTCACATATGGGAGTTCTGCTGGCCACTTTATCCTGGTGTCCTTCTCACATGTGCCCTGGCTGGTATTGACCTGGGGGTCTTTGTCCTAGTCCAATTTCCGTTGACTCTGTTCACTGCCGGGATCGGGTATCTGATGCTATTGCGATCTGTGGCAGCCCTAAGCCAGCACGTTAAGGCCCAGTCTGACAGATCCATCACGCAGTTCCTCACAGAACTCATGCCAATCCTCTTGGTCGTGGGAGGCGCGGTGTTTTTTGGACTCCTGATCTATCTTGCAAGCAGCCCATGGCCAATTTTGAAGACAGTCAGAAAAGAGATCCCTCTTATTGCCGCCCTTGTCATAGGCATATGCTGGGTGTGGTGGAAAAACCGGATGAAGTTAGCGGATATGCAGCGTGTATGCTGGAATCCTTCCTTGCTGTCCATGATGTTGGTGATTGCAGGGGTCATGGTCTTTCAAGGTGTCTTAGAAGATAGTCGAGCGATTTCTGAAATCAGTCGAAGTTTGACCTCTGCCCACGTGCCCATCACCTTGGTTGTCGTGGCACTACCATTCTTAGTGGGAGGCATCACGGGCATTACCGTGGCCTTTGTGGGGACAACCTTCCCCATCATCTTTTCTCTCCTGACAAATGCAGGCATGCTCGACCATCTTTTGGCTTATACTGTCCTGGCTTTCTGCGCGGGCTACTGTGGTGTCCTATTGTCCCCCCTTCATGTCTGCTTAGTTCTGACCTGTGCCTACTTCAAAACCGATCTGGCAAGAGTATACCCCAAACTTTCCCTTCCATGTGCAGCGGTGGCGGGTGCCGGATTGTTGTCGTTCTTGATCAATCGGTTGATTTAAGGGGGTGCCAACCAAGCTGGACCGAGCGAAAGTTGTCTGGGGTCAAGATCTCTTTAGACATGCGTTTTTTAATGCCATCTTCAAACTCAAGGGCGAGCAGATATCGCAAATTCTGACAAACTGTTGGGCCGAGTTGCAGCACATGGACTGGCCTCAAAAGCTAAGACCGGGAAAGATAGAGGACCTTTTCAGAACAGGCTAATGAAAAGACCCAATGAGATCGTCGATGCATAGGGCTATTGCAGACCGACCTCCTTGGCTTACAGGATAATGCTTAAGAAAAGAAAACCCCTCGGAGCTACCTGGGAGAGAAACATGGGCCCACAAGGGTCTGTTGCTGGTCTTATAAGACCGTAGCTCCAAGGGGTCATAAAAGAAGGGCTGTCCTCCTGAGTCCTATGCTTAATGAGAAGTTCCATCCTTCAAGGACACGCACACAAGGGGTCAGAAGAACCTACGCAACCCTGATAAGGACAGGAACGTTGACCGCCCTGTTCGCAACGAAGGGTTGCAAGAGACGCATCCCTCTCATCACCCCTAATCGTCGATGGGAAGTTTCAGCAATAGCCATGCCAAGGGGAGAATAGCGCTCAAATCACACCGTAATAGATGGACATTCCATGTTATTTAGATGTTGGTAACACAGCTGGTAAGAGATGTCCGACCTGCTCAGTCCACATAAAGGGAACCATATGAACCGAAGTCCAAAAAAAGGGGAACAATTTGTATTAAGCATTAAGCCTTGTCACATCGATGAGAGGCTTTCTGAAGTTGGAAGTGGACCAACAGGGTGTGGCAAAAATGTTGAGAGGCATGTCGACACCACGCCTTCACCATGGCTTATTATTCTCAACAGAAAGATCTAATGAACCGCTCCACCGCTCTTCTTCCCTTGTATACGCCAAAATGTCCTTCACACAGGATGTCGACCTCTAGTGAAAGCAGGAGCTCTAGACTTTTGGCATAATCTTTCTTGTCAGATAGCAGGCTTGGATCAAGGGGTCCGTGAACATCTTGAGCAAAGAGGACTTTGAACCCTTCGGACGCTGTTAGATATACGACGGAACCTGGCGAATGCCCTGGGGTGTGGAAAGCCTTAATCAACCTTGCTCCCAGCTGGATATCTTCCTCAGCCCCGGAGAGTTTCCTGTCCACAACAAGAGGCTGCATCGATGCTCCGTACCAAGTGGCGGCAGTGACAGTATCATTTCCCTGTTCAAGGAACTGAGCATCCAGTGCGTGTGCAATGATTTGGCACTCAAGTCTCTCTCTTAGCGTCTTAGCCCCCCCGGTGTGGTCGAAATGACAGTGGGTGATTAAGAGATACTCAATTTGCTGAGGGGCGATACCACAAGAACGAATATTATCCAACAGCTTAGCCTCCGAACGCCCACATCCAGCATCCACGAGCGCGCCACGGCCGCCAAAATTGATCAAATAAATGGCTGCGTCCTCATGTGAAGTAAGCCCTGCCCCGCCCACTTGGTATATTTCATCGGTGACTTTCATTCTTTCTATACCAGTATTCACAAAGAAGATACGTACAAAGCATTAAAACCAAATAAACCAAGACATTCCACTTACCGGGAATCACTATCAAGGCGATCGCTGCAAGATTTCCCATTAAAAAGGCTATACCATACCTTGCGACTCGGTTCATTTCGGGTTTGCCCATGGACATTACCCCCTGTGCTGGCAAGAACTTGTCAGCATACTCTAGCAAGTTTCTTTTTCATCAATTCAAATGTTCAAAAGCCTCAAACATGATGGAGATATTGCTCTCAGGACAGTGTTCGTCATGAAAATGTTTTGGTCATTTGGTATTGTTTCGAATTTCGTGCTTCGATATTCGGACAATTAGTCCAGTTAAAGAGAATGATTATGTTGGCCCCTTCTAGGGGCTCTCCTCAAGCTACCGGTTCTACCGGTGGTCGTGCACTAGATCCAGCGTCTCACCTTCTTCTTGTAGTCATGATATTCTTTTCCGAACGCTTGTTCCAGGTTTTTCTCCTCGAAGGGAATAAACATGACTTCCATGACGATCACGAAAAGGATCGGGACAAGTAGGCTAAGCAAAGGACCTAAGGCGATGGCAACGCCCAGCAGTATGGCGACCATCCCCAAATACATGGGGTGTCGGCTGACACGAAAGGGTCCGGAAGTGGCAAAGTGCGTTGGATTTTCGTAGGGCTTTACAGTGGTCTTATGTCTCTTGAAGAGAGCATCGGTCCACAGATTCAGAACCACCCCTATGCCGATCAATACGATGCCTATGTAATGGTAAGGCGCTGCCATTGACTTTGTTGAAGGAAGCGCAAAATAGAGGCCTATGCACAACAATAGGGATGCAAAAAAATAGGCTGGCGGCTGAAGCTTGCTTTTCAATTCTTTTCCTTCCCTGCAAGGGAAAGCATGATTACATCTCAGCGAATAGCTGAGGCCAGATAAGGTTTTTTGTGAATGTCCAAACCCTTTTCTTTTTAGATATTATAGGGGTGATATCAAGAGCCATGCCGCCACGATGATAGGTGTGGATATTAGATATAGGCATGAAAACAGCGAAGCCAGATCATCGGATCTGCCTTCGCTGCTTCATAAAACTGCCTAACGAAGATTGAATCGGCTAGTCTTCGGCTGGAGAACCCCCGCAGGGCGGAGCGCCGGTATGCCCTTGAACATGCCCCTGCTTCATTGTTTGTTTATGCCCCGGATAGCCTTTTTGAATTTCTTCTTTAGTCAGGAATCCATCCTTATCGATGTCCTTTCCCTTGAAAACAGTCTCAGACCAGGCCGCGTGCTCTTTACCGCTAATCTTGCCGTCTTGGTCGGTATCCATGGCATCAAAATGCGCCTTCATGCAGTCGTGACCACAGGGTCCTTTCGCGAAAGTATCGTTGATCCCCAGAAGCGTCACTGCACCCAAAAGGATCAACACCACTATACCCAGTTTTCTCATAGTTGCCTCCTTACCTTAAGTATGTTGAAGTGATCGCTTGTCATCTATTTGACAACAAGAACCGGCTTGTCACAAATTCTATCACTCAGATGGCCCCGCCAGCGCTTAATTGACAGGGTAATACACGCTCAGGGCTTGTCAACCATTGATGTTGTCGTTTATGGTTAACCCATGAAATATACTACAATAGTAGAATGGTACAGAAAAGCGTCCTTGACGCCTAGAGAATCCTATCGGCTTGGGTTTCCGTTTGTCACGGCATCCCTTTACTCTTAACCGAAACGAGGGATCCCTCAACGTAAGGCCTGACCAAAACAGTCCTGTCGGGTGGCAGACCATTTTGTAGATTTGGATTAGATATCGAACCATTGCGTGGGGGTGTTGAACCAACCGGTCGAAGATTCCCTGCCGCTTGCTGCAGATTCTTCAATGAAATTGGGAGGCGCTTAGGTGGAATATTGCAGCATAGACCGCAGGGTTTGGTTTTCGTTTTCAAAGGCCACCCCAATACCCTGGGGAAGACTCCGCACGATTGTGCCAGAAACTTTGATCGGTTTTGAATAGCGAAGAGATGAAAAAGTTATGGTAATGTCCCTTCCAACCGGAAAGAGTTTGTGGGTTTCGATAAAGACTCCGTTCACACTCACATCCTTAATAAAATCTTTGTAAGCCCGATCGTCAGTAGCGTAATCTACCTCTATGAGACAAGACTTTCTGCGATATTTCCTGCGGGTATTCTCTGCATCGTCGACCATATCAAAAAGCGCTTCTCCTGGGACCCGACACATTTCTTCCATCAAGTTCCCAAGATAGTCCGTCTCAGAGATCTCTTCCAAGCTCTGCTCAGAATCAGTCATGAAACACTCCCCCCGAATTACAAATCATCCAAGGCTAGAATACTTGTACAGGAAACGGGAGGCAGAGTCAAGAGGCCGCCAAAGGAGATGTGGATGGATTACTGCGGATATGTCAGATTTCTGGGAGCCATAGCTTCCAAACTCCCAATTTCAATAACTGGTTGATTCGGCTAATCATCCGTGCCTTCTGGAATCCCATGGTCGTCGGCACTTTCGTCAACATGATCGGGGATGGCCTGTTCACCCGTGTTTTGCCAATCTTCGATTAACCGCTTGATTCTCTCCAGAAGATGCAACTCAATCAGTTTCGCGGCTTGTAGCCTTGGACGGTCCACAGAACCTGTTTGGGTATCTGGAGTTTCTTTTATAAGGCGTGAGAACACGTCCCGTATGGGTCGGAACAATTTAGCCGGTTTAACGCCAGAATCGAGGACAACTTGGCCCATCTTGCCAGCTAGTTTGTCGATATGACCCGCAGTTATTGCGTCGTCTGTCACTGTCAAGTCTTCTGCCGATTCAGTCGGTTCAGATGTTACATGCTCTGTGAACTGTTGATCCACGGACAGACTTCGCTCGAATTGTAAACTTGCTTCAAGACTGGATATGGATTCCAGCTTACTGACCTTCATCGCCCTGCCTATCGCATGATCTACATGACCTGATAGGAAATCCCTCATCATCTTTTCGATGGTCCTTATAGCTTTTCTAATATCCCTCAACTCTTTCTTGTTTAAATCGCCATCCACTAAAATGGAATGCTCTCGACTAACCTCGAGGCCGAGAGCTTCGTCACGAAACTGGGAGAAATGTCCTCCCATGTATCTCAGTTCTTCGTACGTGGCGTAGGTCACCTGGGCTTGAGACCCTGAGGAAAGCGTTACCTTGTCTCCTTCAGCCGTAACAATGGTAACATCTGCATTTTGCTGGAGCGTACTCGCGACTCGAGTCAATGCCGAGGTGTTGTAGCTCCTATCACAGGAGGGAAGACTGGTGTTGCTTGGGGTACTGGAATCAGAGGAAGCTATTGGATTCAATTGGACGATTCTCCCTTCTTTAACATGGCGTCTTTTCAGCTGCTTGTTCTGCTTTATCGGCGAGATCCAAAGAAAACTAAAACCGCCGGTCAAGGTACGGTGCAATGATCAGAGATTTGAAAATTGATACATTCGATTGAAAGGCTGACTTCAGGAAAAAGGACAAGAAATTCGGGCCAGAATCCTAAGACAGATGACCTAAAATGCGCCAGACATCTTCCGGCCGAGTGTCAAAACATCAAGATCTGAACAAATGTGAATAATGGTTGAAGAAACGGGTGTTGAACAAGAAAACAGGACTCGAGTTCCGCCTCTTTCAGGCGCCTGGAGTAAAAATCAACGTATCCTTGAAACAAGGGGTGGACAGGTATTGCCTCATTGACAATTTCAAACATATCAGCAGAAAGATGTGTCCTGGGAGCTTTGCATCTCGACCAAGATTTCCAGAAGATATGGACGCCTTGCTCAATTTGCGCCGAAGGCGTAACGTTGTTGTATCTACCCAGGAGAATTTCACATGGTGTGCTTACATATTTGCAAAAACCTTGATTTTCGGATAGACGAAAATCGTTGACGCGTGCTGTTACTATTATATGCCAGCGAAATCTGCAAAAGGAGCGAGGCTTTCACCGGTTTTGGGGCACCACTGCTGTATGACCTCAAGACGCATGATCGGATTGTACCTATTGAAGCCAACACCCTATTTCAGGGAGCTGCGAGCAAGCCTTGATTCTAAGCCATGAAATGCGCTTTCATGCCGAAAAATAGACGGGATATGAAAGCGATATCAAGCGACCTGTTTCTGATTGCTAATGGCTAACGGTTGGCGGGTCCCTGATTGTGTGTTGGCGCGGGGGATGTTCCGACAAAGTCATAGCCTATAGAAGGCATGAAAAAAGTTGGTTTTCATACAACGATCGTTCTTGTTACACTTGGCGCCGCTTGGGTGATTTTCAGATATACAGTGCTCCCTGCTGGGCCTCCTTGCGACTGGGATGAGACGGCCCATGCCGTCAAGGGTCTCCTTATTGCCTATGATCTCCAGCAGGGTGACTGGGTTAACTTCCTGTTTGACACCTACCGGCAGCTTTATTGGCCTCCTCTCCACTCCTGGTTTACTGGTGTTGCTTATCTTGCGGCAGGCCAAAGTATGGCCGCTGCTCGCTTCGTTAGCGTCATTGCTTTCATCATGACGGCCTTGCTCCTGTACATGACCGTTCGCGAAATGGGAGAGAATAAGGAAGATCTAGCTGGTCTAATCGCGGTTGTGCTCTATGTCACATCTCCATCCATGGCTTCTTACGCGGCCCTATCTATGCTAGAAATACCTGGGCTTCTTGCGATCACCCTGACTTTTTTCATCTATAACAGATTGAACTGGAAAAGGGTCCCGTCTCGCAGACATATGTGCCTTGGCCTGGCTATGACCTTCACCTATTTTATCAAAACCAATTACGGTATACTGCTTATCCTAACCTTTGTCATTACCCAACTCATTGACAACAGATTGAAGCTACGCCTCCTTCTCTCTCGTTCCAACGTGTATACGATACTACCTATGGTCATCATCTATGCCATCTGGTTCGCCTATCCCCCGAAGCTGGTGAGCACTTGGAACCACCTGCTCAACCAACCCTGGGGTGTCGAAGACACTTACAGCCTGGAAGGATTGCTCTACTACCCCAAGGCTTTTTTCTATCTCTCAGGTTCCCTCTCGCTGTTTGCTCTGTTCATGGGTGCAATCATTTTCTCTTTCAAATCATGGCAGAATAAAACCATCCGATTCCTCCTTATTTTGGTGATGATACAGTTTTTGATCGGCGAGATTCATCACACCAAGTTGGAAAGACATCTCTTCCCTATCATGCCTCCCGTCTTTATTTTATCCGGATACACCCTTGCAAAATGGTGGCGTCGATCTTCCCATAGTGGGGTCTTTTTCTGGTTGCCTCGACTCGTAACGTGCGCCCTATTACTCAATGCTGTTTTTCTGTCCGCTAAATCGTTGCCTCCCGTCCCCCAGGATTTTAGGGAGGAGGTCATCAATCATGTGGTGAATGCTGCAAGGGTGCCTGGAAAAATACTGATCTTGGGGACTAAGGAACTCCGTCGTCCCAACATTCCCATGATAGATTGGCAGCTTATCACTCAGAAAAAACTCATCCTCCCGCCCCAGGCTGGGACATTCACTCCATCATACACGGAGATGCAAAAAATCAAGGTGATCCTAACCCGCTTGGATGCCTCTTGGCTAAAAGGCATCACAGATCCATTGATGAGGCGGGCCAACCACCCTCACAGGATTCGAATTATCTATATTGGTTGCTATCCGCTCAATTTCGGCGATCAGACAACACTCGACAGATTCCTGCTGCGAACGCTCAGTGAGGGGAGATTTGAGCGCGTGGTGACCTTGACCTCCTTAGCGGATGAGGCCCTTCATCCTCTTTCAATCTTCAGGCCGTTACTAGAAAGGACGGGTATGAAGCATATGTCAGAAAGGCTTTTCAAGGATGTGGAATGTCGTTTAGATGTGTTTCAATGGGAATAAGTGATGTAACATATGGATTGGAAAATTAGTCAATTCCTCGTGAATTTCAATTAGCTTAATAACTTCTCGGACGCCAATACCCAAAAATGCCTATAACTAGTATCTCGTAACGTAATTTTATAGACTTTCTATGTTTTTCGTGATATTACTTCCGTCAAGATCGCATTGAAAGGAGGTAATAGCATGGCAAAACCGTTGCCGAGGATTAATCTGACTGAAAAAGAGAGCAGAGCGCTAAAGCGTATCATAAGTAAACGAACTTCCCCTCAGGGTTTGGTAAAACGAGCACGAATCGTTGTTTTGGCGGATCAGATGAAATCAACCGATGAAATTATGCAAATCCTTTCTGTAAGTAGAGGCACCGTGGTCAAATGGCGACGCAACTTCGCAGATAAAAGACTGGAGGGACTGACCGATGCCCCACGTTCTGGAAGAAAGCCCATCTATGCCCAAGAAGTCGTGACGAAGCTTATTGCCAGAACCCTTGATGCACCTGAAAATATGACTCATTGGTCTACCCGAGAAATGGCCAAGGAATTTAACATCAGCCACATGACAGTTCATAGAATCTGGAAGAAGAATGATCTAAAGCCTCACCTAGTCAAAACGTTCAAGTACAGTAACGACAAGATGCTCGAAGAGAAAGTCTTAGACATAGTGGGCCTTTACTTGAACCCTCCTGAAAATGCTCTGGTCTTAAGCGTTGATGAAAAGAGCCAAATCCAAGCTCTGGACAGAACGCAGCCCTTGTTGCCGCTGAAGCCTCACCAGGTGGAAAGGCGGACTCATGATTATAAGCGGCACGGCACAACGACTCTGTTTGCTTCCTTGGACACCGCCAATGGAGCGGTTATCGGCAGATGTTATAAAAGACATCGACATCAAGAATTCATATCTTTTCTAAATCTTATTAACAGAAGCGTACCAACGAACAAGGATGTCCACATCATCACCGACAATTACTCAACTCACAAGCACGAGAAAGTAAAGAAATGGTTCAAAAGGCACAAACGTTTCCACATCCACTTCACGCCGACGAGCGCTTCCTGGATGAATCAGGTCGAAATATGGTTCGGTATTCTTCAAGCAAAAAGAATCAAGCGCGGCGTGTTTGTCAGTGTCAAAGAGCTAATTCAAAAAATTGAAACGTTCATAAGCCATTACAACGAAAACGCTAAACCGTTTAAATGGGCCAAAACGTCACAGGAAATACTGGTGAAGGCCGTGCCCAACATTTGTCCAGCATAAGTCCTCAAAATTGCGATACGAGACACTAGTACGGTGGAAAAAGCAGTATTTAAAGCTTTCGATGTGAACTTGTTGTTGAACGCCCCGACCGGAGGTCCGACAACTTGTTCATGTTTAGGGCACAGGAGAGTCAGATCTCGGACGCTATCCTGTATTTGAGAGAAGACGTATAAAGCTCAACCAATTTCCTGGCCCAATCCGGAATGTGGAGGTTTAGATTTTTCAGGTCTTCTTGGTTCGGCTGATCCTTGCTTTGGTAATGGGTTTTCATTCGTTATGGAGCGGCTCAAGACACGCTCCCACAAGCACGACGTGCAAATGGTTATGGTTTCGAGGCTGCCGTGAACAAGGCTGGTTCTCATCACAAGCACGGATTCAG
>JASFPF010000017.1:0-10917 GCA_050116135.1 Deltaproteobacteria bacterium
GAAAGTTATTTTTCTAGACAGAGATGGCGTCATCAATAAGAATCGATCCGATTATGTCAAGCGTTGGTCTGAATTTGAGTTTCTGCCCGGGAGTCTTGAGGCCATGAAGCGCTTGGCCCTTCATGGGTATCATGTGGTCGTGATCACAAATCAATCCGTCATCAATCGAAAAATGACCACAAAGGAAACACTCCAGAAAATCCATGAGAACATGACAGCAGCCGTGGCCTCCCACGGCGGTCACATAGAAGCTGTCTATTATTGCCCTCATGTTCCTGAAGATGGCTGCAGTTGCCGCAA
The DNA here is from genome assembly GCA_050116135.1 of Deltaproteobacteria bacterium. Lineage (GTDB taxonomy): Bacteria > Desulfobacterota > Desulfobacteria > Desulfobacterales. The sequence continues at coordinate 301 of JASFPF010000017.1, forward strand.
GCCAGAACCTGGGCTGATTTACCAGGCACAAGTTGACTATGAGCTGGACCTGTCTGAAACCTGCATGGTGGGGGATAGCCTAAAGGATGTGGCGTGCGCCCGGCGGGCAGGTTGTGGAAAGGTCATCTTGGTTCGCACAGGACACGGGAGAGAAGCCGAAGGTCTGTGCCAGAAAGCTGGCATAACCCCCGATCATGTGGCGGATGACCTCATGGCCGGGGTGGCGTGGCTTCTTGGCGAGGGCTCAGAGTCCCAAGGTTAAAGCTAATGGCTTTCGCCTCATGATGGATTGGCCAAACTGTTGATCAGGGCCGCAATGTAGCCTGCTCCAAACCCATTGTCTATATTCACGACACTCACGTTGGAGGCGCAGCTGTTGAGCATGGCCAGCAGGGCCGTTACGCCACCAAAGCTTGCCCCATAACCCACGCTGGTGGGAACAGCAATCACCGGTTTGTCTACCAGGCCGCCGACAACACTGGGAAGGGCGCCTTCCATACCGGCTACGACGACAAAGACCGATGCTTCGTCCCAAATCTCATCATGATCCAGGAGACGGTGGATGCCGGACACCCCCACATCGTAAAGGGTTTTTACGTGGTGGCCCATGGTCGTCGCTGTGACTGCCGCCTCCTCGGCCACCCCAATATCCGAAGTCCCTGCCGCAATCACTAAGATCAGTCCTTTACCAGTGCCCTTGGCTGGCCCAGATCTATGGACCAGGATTCGGGCCTCGCGGTGATAGGTGACATCAGGATATTGGGCCGTGATAACCCCAGCCTTGTCTGGAGATAGACGGGTGATCATGACCGTGTCTCCCTCCTCGACCATGGCCTTCATGATTCCCAGGATATGCTCAGGCGACTTGCCTTGTCCAAAAATGACTTCCGGAAAGCCCTTTCTCAAGGGGCGGTGGTGGTCCACACGGGCGTAGGTGAGGTCTTCAAAGGGCAGACGCTTTAACCTGGTCACCGCCTCATCCACGGTCACGCGACCAGAAGCGACGGATTCCAAAAGCTGTTTTAAGGTCAGAGCATCCATGGTGATTGTTGATTTTCTAACATTCGACCTTGGTACAGTCAATCATAATCGGGCTCTTGGAGACATAGCCCTTCGCGAGCCATAAAGGGCCTGTCATGTGACGAGACATCGTGCTTGATTTACGAGCCAGATGTGGTATGCAGTGCCGGAAGGTTTGCGGGCTGCTGTTCATGGACAGGCCCTGTTTGGGCAGGTGATGTGGCGAATATGGAGCGTATCACAGCATCAGAGTTCAACCCAGGTCGCTGCTTCCTTGGAAGGCTTCCCCACGGCAAGGACCTTGTGGCAGCCGTCGAGGATTTCTGTGCGGACCATTCTCTTGTAATGGCCGTGTTTTCCATGATTGGGGCGGTCACATCAGCCACCCTGGGGGCCTACGATCAGAAGCAGCAGGTGTATGTCACGGTGCAAAAGCGGGAGCCTCTGGAAGTCGTTCATTGCACCGGCAATGTCTCCTTCAAAGATGGCAAGCCCACCGTCCATGCCCATGGCGTCTTTGCCGACATCAATGGTGAGACCATCGGGGGGCACGTGTTCTCAGAGACCGTGGTTTTTGCAGGGGAGATTTACATCCAGGAACTCTTAGGCGCGTCCGTGGCAAGGACATACGACGAGCAAACAGGACTCTTTCTCTGGAAGATGTGAGTGATGGGATGGGCAACCCATGGTGACTGATTCTTTTTTCAGTGGATCTTTACAGGCGTGCCATGACTGAAAGCCAGTGTCGTGTATCATGAACCGATTAAGCGAGCCCATTCCCTGCAGCTTGCTGCAGGGTCTTCAATCAGTGTCGCTAGTCACTATGTAGCCGAAAGCCTTTTCCGCGCGACATTGAGCATTTTCGGCAATCAGAGGTCAGCTGAGTGAAGCGTTAAGAATCATAAACTGTCTGAGGGCGCTAGCCCGAGTTTTTATGATTCAGCGAAACGAAGCTGACGTCCCGGAAATGCTCACGGAGCCCGGAAAATGGCTTGATGGCGACACGTTACTTTCTAAAGACTATTTCTTAGGCACGACACGAGAAGTGAGGAGGACAAAGGGAGATGGATCTGAAGATAGAGAGGGTTAAACACCCGAAGAAACTTCCAGACGATTCAAAGTTGGGGTTCGGGCAGATTTTCACGGATCACATGTTCAACATGGATTACACGCCCGAGTCTGGATGGCATAACGCACGCATAGAACCCTATGGTCCCATTATCATGGATCCAGCCACCATGGTCCTTCATTACGGTCAGGCTATTTTTGAAGGGCTCAAGGCCTACCGAACCAGTGACGGGAAGGTCCTGCTATTTCGACCAGAACGGAACATAGCCAGATTCAATCGATCCGCGCAGCTTGTGTGCATCCCCGAAGTCGATGAGGCTTTTGCCTTGGATGCCTTAAAAAGGCTTGTGGCCATTGAGCAGAATTGGGTCCCAAGGGCGCCAGAGACTTCCCTTTATGTTCGTCCCACGATCGTGGCCATGGACCCTTATCTTGGCGTGCGGCCTTCTCACACCTATCGTTTTTTTATTATCCTATCCCCGGTGGGTGCTTATTATCCAGAGGGATTCAACCCTGTGAAAATATGGGTGACGGACCAGTATGTTCGAGCCGTACGAGGCGGATTGGGCGAGGCCAAGACCCCTGCCAACTACGCCGCCAGCCTTTACGGTGCCGAGGTTGCCAAAAAAGCGGGCTACACACAGGTGCTGTGGCTGGACGCCCTTGAGCATCGGTCCATTGAAGAAGTGGGTACCATGAATATTTTCTTCATGATCCGTGGAGAGCTGGTGACGCCGCCCCTTGGAGGAAGCATCCTGCCTGGCATCACACGGGATTCAGTGCTTGCGCTTGCTCGGCACTGGGACCTTCCAGTGGCGGAACGGCCGATTACTGTAGAGGAGGTCATGGCGACCCACAAGGACGGCTCCCTTGAGGAGATATTTGGTTCTGGCACGGCTGCTGTGATTTCTCCAGTGAGTCATCTTGCCTGGCGAGATGACGTGTTGACTGTGGGAGATGGAGGGGTTGGGCCCATGGCCCACAAGTTCTATAAGGCACTTACAGATATTCAGTATGGCCGAGCCGAAGATCCTTTCGGATGGGTCGTTCCCGTCGAGGTATAGACATGAGGAGCATCTCCAAGAATCCTCGAACCCTTTGCATCAACTAATGGAGAGAAAAACCAACAATGCTCATCAAACAGATCAAGGTCGGCTTCATGGAGGTCTTTTGCTACATCTTGGGCTGTGAGGCGACCCACAAAGGCCTGTTGATCGATCCGGCAGGAGACGAAGAGCGCATCATGGACACGGCCGGCGGCCTGGGGCTGACCATTGAATCGGTGGTCAATACCCATGGTCATCCTGATCATACCTGCGGCAATGCAAAGATTAAGGATCTCACAGGGGCCAAAATATATATGCACGCCTTGGACGACAGGTTCTTCAATACACCTGACGGACAATCCATGGGCAGACAGATGGGGTTTGCGCCATCTCCCCCGGCAGATGTCCTTTTGGAAGACGGCGACACCATTGGCTTTGGCGAAGAAGCGCTCACCGTCCTTCACACGCCGGGCCATACGCCTGGCGGAATCTGCCTGTACGAAGGAGACAACCTTTTTACCGGAGACACACTTTTTGTAGGTGCCGTGGGCAGAACGGACTTTCCGGGTGGTTCTTTGGAGGTATTGCTCCGTTCTATTAGAGAAAAGATTCTTTCTCTTCCAGATGATACCACGATCTGGCCAGGCCACGACTATGGCGGGCGTCCTTCTTCCACGGTTGCCTATGAGAAGAAACACAATCTCTACATTACGGACTTCCAATTAATATAGTTGGGCACACCTCTTGACAACACGATGACCGATTTTGAACCCCATGATTTCTTGCGGAGTCTTTTTCGCACGGCAAAGACCATCTTGTTTTCTCCTAAGGTGTTTTTTGAGGGTATGAAGAGGGAAGGGGGCTTACGGAACCCTTTCATTTTCTTGGCATGCTGTGTGCTGATTCATACGGTGATCGTTGGGCTATTGCTCAAGAATCAAAGCCTTATGGCCACGAACCTGGTCTTTGGCATGGTCCAGCCCTTTGTCACGGCTGGCCTTCTTTTTTTGATCATCACCAGGCTTTTCAAGGCATCGGGGACGTATGAGATGGCCTTCAGGGCAAACGCCTATTCGGCGGCAGTCGCCTTGTTTTCCTGGATCCCTTTGGTCGGCGTTATCCTTGAGTTTTATCGCATTTATTTGATCGTCCTGGGCCTGAGCAGCGCCTTTTCGATCAAGACCTCAAGGGCCTTTTTGGCCGTTGCCATGACCCTGCTCGTGTACATGATCTTAGGTACCACCATAGGTCACATGACAGGGGGCTCATGGCCTGGCGCGGCGCCCTAAGATATGAGGCGCGTCATGGTTGGACACGACACCCCCCTACGAACCCATGGGACTTGAAGACAAGACAGAGAGGCTTTTTCAGCCTTTTGCCGAAAAGATGGCGCACTGTGGCCTCGCCCCCATGGTCATCAATACATTTAGGCATTACTTCGGACGGTTGGTCAAAGGTGAGACGGGGCTGATTTCAAAGGCAGACATTACGCCAGTGACCGAGGATGAGATCGCAGATGCCAAAAAACTCACGGGGTTCAGAGAGGCAGGACGAGCGGCCGGAAAAAAAGCGGTCGTCATTAAACTAAACGGTGGCTTGGGGACGAGCATGGGTCTATCCCAGGCCAAGTCGCTCCTGAAGGCCAAGGATGGTCTGAGCTTCCTGGACATTATTGTCAGGCAGGCCTTCATTTACAGACGCAAGCATGGGGTCAAGCTTCCCGTTGTTTTCATGAATAGTTTCAACACCGAGGCCGATACCCTGGAGGCCCTGAGGCCCTACAGTGACCTTCCGGTGGCAGGCATCCCTTTGAGTTTCCTGCAACACAAGTTTCCAAAAGTCCTGCAAGCCGGGCTGATGCCAGCCTCATGGCCCGCGGATCCGGACCTGGAGTGGAATCCGCCCGGGCACGGGGATATCTACACGGCGCTGGTGACGTCGGGGATGTTGGAAAACCTCTTGGATAAAGGCATTCTTTACGCATTTATTTCGAACTCAGATAACCTGGCTGCGGTTATGGATGACACCATCTTGGGCTTTTTTGCCGAGAATGGCTTCCCATTCATGATGGAGGTCACAGATCGAACCGAGGCAGACAGCAAAGGGGGACACTTGGCCCGCCTGAGAAAGGGTGGGCTCACGCTGAGAGAAATAGCCCAGTGCCCTGAAGAAGAGTTAGACGAATTTCAAGACATCGCCCTGTACAAGTATTTCAATACGAACACCATCTGGGTGAACCTGGAGGCACTGAAAGCATTGCTTGAGGTGCATGACAATGTGCTTCGCCTTCCCATGATCAGAAACCCGAAAACGATCGACCCAAAAGATGCGTCCTCTCCGCAGGCCTATCAACTGGAAACAGCCATGGGATCGGCCATCTCTACTTTTGAAGGAGCGACGGCGATTCGGGTCCCAAGAAGCCGGTTTGCTCCCGTCAAGACATGCCAGGACCTTCTTGCCCTCTGGTCCGATTGCTATGTGCTGACAGATGACATGTACGTAGTTCAAAATCCAGAAAGAGGGCTAGATGCTTTGGTGTGTCGGCTGGACAGCCGGTATTACAAGAAAATTGATCAGCTTGAGGCGCGTTTTTCTCGCGGTGTCCCGTCTTTGCTTGAGTGTATTTCCCTTGACGTACAAGGGGATGTCTTTTTCGGCAGGGGCGTTGAAATCAAAGGCAAGGTCATGATCGCTAATCATGGGGATCGTCCCGTGAGCCTTCCAGATGGGAGTGTTATCACAGAGGATATGATTTTTGACTAGTGCCCATCCATGAATGAGGGGCACCCCAACCAAGATGGCCCAGTTGAGCACTACAAGGTTTCATTCAGAAATGGTAGATTTTGGTCCGAGGCAAGGCCGCTGAGAACGCCCCATCGGGCCCAAAGATGCCATTTATGGATGGCAACCAGATTAGGCGGCCCGAGCCTCAGCCAACTCCCGGTAAAACTGTCCGTTGTCTGAGAAAAGCAGCCCAGCATCAAAGGTGATGAATCCTTCACGATAAAGCCCTGCAAGAGAGGCATCAATGGAGGTAAAGTCTTCTGAACCGGCCTGCATCTGTGATCGAATCTGATGGGTTTTTTCCTCCCTGATCAGATTCTTTATCCTGTAATTATTGATCAGCTTCTCATAGGCAAGTACCCTGCCCCGACCTGTCTTGAGGGGAACCAGTCTCTGTGTAAAGGAGAGTAGCAGGCAATCGGCAATCCTCATCCGGATAAGGTTCTGTTGATGTGGCGGGAACATGTTAATCACCGTTTCAATGATGGAGGTGGAATTGTTGCCATGAACGGTGCTTAAGACCAGATGGCCGGTGTCTGCTGCCCGTAGAGCTATTTCAAAGCTCTCCTTGTCTCTCAATTCTCCAACCACAATCACATCCGGCGCTTGTCTGAACACGCGCCTGAGTCCTTCTTGGAAGGATTCGGTATCCCGACGGACCTCCCTTTGATTGATGTTGCTCTTCTTGTGCTTATGGAGGTATTCAATGGGATCTTCCAGTGTTACAATATTACATTTTCTGTGAGTGTTGATAATATCAACCATCGCAGAAAGGGTCATAGTCTTGCCATGGCCTGCAGGACCCGCTACCAAGATTAGGCCTTGGGGCTTTAAGGCAAGGTCTTTTATCCACGCCGGCAGATGGAGATCCTTTAACGAAGGGAGGCGTTCTGGAAAGTGCCGAAGGGCGATGGAAACAGAATTTCTCTGTCTGTAAGTATTTACCCTGAAACGGCCAATGTCAGGATAAGTGACCGCAAAATCGTGGTCACTATCTTGCCCAAAGACCTCCCAGTCCCTGTCCGACATCAGGTCCCTGGCGTACCGTTCACAATCAGCAGGTGTCAGGGAGTCCATGGATAGCCGTTTCACCTGATTACTCATCTTGATAGAAGGTGACACCCCTGCTGTGAGCAGCATATCTGCGGCAGGGGACTTCGCTAGATACCTCAGTAATGAAAGCAATTGAGGCGCTCTTCTTGTCTTTGCCTTGTCCGCCTCCTTGGCAATCGTGTCTCCGGTGAGACCGCCTTTAGACCCTGACATCAAGCTCCTCGTCGCTGCATTCATCTGAAAAGCAGGGACAACGACCGGCTGGACCTTTCTGCCCAGCGTAAACTCAACCTCCCTGACGGTCATCATGTCTTTGGGATTCACCATGGCAAGGGTCAGGGAGTTTTCATCCGTGGCCACGGGAAGGATTTTCATCGTCTTGATCTTATCCAGGGGGAGGAGTTTCAGGACCTCTTGATCGATATCCAGTTTAAAGAGATTGGCTGACGGGACACCGAGCTGTTTGCCAAGGAAGTCAAGAAGGTCATCGGTTGAGACAAAACCCATGTCAATCAGGATGGAGCCTATCTGTCCACCCAGCTGACCCTGTCTTTTCAGGGCCTCTTGGAGCTGATTCTGGTCGATCAAGCCATATTCAACCAAAAGCTCGCCAAGAGGCTGCCTCTTTGAACCCTTGCTTTGCTTTATGCCGGACGGCTTGTCCATGTTTGCTTCCTACAAAAGCGCTTCATCATAGCTTTAAAAAACGGCAATCTTACGCAGACCAACGCATCCACCTTGCCCGTGTGCCAGTAATGTGGCGCCCGAGGCGTAATGCATTAGATCATTGTAGCAGGGATCATGCCAAGGGGCAGGGCTGCAAAAATAGCCTATGATGGAAATAGGTCAACAGCTTTGCATAACCCATTTGAGCGAAGATTATGAGCTTTTTGGGGCACCCATCTGGGCGAAGTGAACGGCCCACGTCAGTGGGCAAATCGCAAATTGTTTGAGACCCTTAGGTCGAGTTTTTGCGATTTAGTCAGCAAGCCCGTAGATGGGTCAAAAGGATCATACGAAAAAGCGAGAAAGGGTTGTGCAAAGGTCTCAGGTTATATTGGGTCGTATGAGAAGTCCCGACACGCCAGAAAGATCCGTTTTTGTCACAACGGGCCAGCGCGTCAAAGATTTGACAAGAGCGGCATGGGGATTTGTGAAAAGCCGGCTATCTTTTCTTTCTGACACTGACAGCCTTAGCATGGGCTGAGAGCCCCTCAATCTCCGCCAGTCGGATAATGTCGGGCATATCTCTTCTTAGGGCCTTTTTCGTGTAATAGAGGACGCTCGTCTTTTTGGAGAAGTGATTGACAGAAAGGGCAGAGGCAAACCGGGCGGTTCCTGCCGTGGGAAGTACATGGTTAGGGCCTGCGATGTAGTCCCCCACCGGTTCTGGCGTATGAGGCCCAAGAAAGATGGCGCCTGCATTTTCAATACGGCCGAGGTATTGGAAGGACTCTTGGACGTGAATTTCCAGGTGTTCAGGGGCAACCTGATTGGCGAGATCAAAGGCCATATCAAGATCGGACATCACCATCACGGCCCCATAGGCCTGCAATGATGCCTCGGCAAGGGCCCTGCGGGGCAGCTCTCTGAGTTGTTTCATCACCTCGTCGACCACTGCATGGGCAAGCTTCTGGGACGTTGTGAGAAGGATCGCTGAGGCCAGGGCGTCATGCTCAGCTTGAGACAATAGGTCGGCGGCTATATAGGCGGCATTGGCCTTGTCATCGGCGATCACGAGGACTTCGCTGGGACCTGCAATCATATCAATCCCCACAGTGCCGGCCACGAGATTCTTGGCCAGGGTGACGTAGATGTTGCCTGGCCCCACAATCACATCCACTTTCGGAACCGTCTCTGTCCCATAAGCCAGAGCAGCGATCCCCCAGGCACTTCCCGCCTTGAAAATGGTGTCAACACCCACCTTCTGGGCCGCTACCAGGAGATAGGGATTGACTTTGCCGGTCTTGGTCGGCGGGGTGGTGATGCAAACATCCTTGACCCCTGCGATCTTGGCAGGGATGCAGCCCATGAGCACAGAGGAGACCAGCGGTGTTTCTCCCCCCCTGCCTCCAGGCACATAGACCCCTGCGCGACGGACCGGTTTGACCAGTTGGCCCAGTATGACACCTTCTGTGTCCGCCGTGATCCAGGACTGTTCCACCTGATGTTGGTGAAAGGCCCGGATTTGTTTAACGGCTTTATTGAGACTTCTGAGAAAGCCCTGATCGACCCGACCACGGGCGGCCTTGATTTCAGCCTTTGTGACTTTCAAAGCCCCTTGGGTGAGCTTGGGCGCATCAAACCGGTTAATGTAGCCCACCAGGGCCTTGTCCTTGTTCTTTCGAACATCTGCCAGGATTTTCTTGACAACCTGAAGGTCCTTGGCCTTGAAGGCAAGGTGCCGGTTGATGATGGCATCCAGCCTCTTTTGAGCCGCCGCCGAGGGGAACTTGAATACTTTCATGCTCATTCCTTTTCGGTGCCATGGAAACGACGAAGGGGCGCACCCTGTTGCTTCAAGATTGACGACCCGCAAGGAGACACTGTTTTAAGTCAGGTGCCCGTGACAAGCCAAAGGTATTTCCCATTCTCATAAGTCACAGCCCAAAGACAGACCGGAAATATCCGACCGTCTTGGAAAGGCCTGCCTCAAGGGGCACCTGGGTCTTGTAGTTCAGGGCTTGCTCAGACAGCTTGATATCCGCCCACGAGTGGCGCACGTCGCCTGGCCGGGGATCGGTGTAAAGGGCTTCTGTATGAGAGCCGGTGATGCGCCTCAGGATATCGAGGAGCTGGTTCAGGGTCAGTTGGCCGCCGCAGGCAAGATTCATGGTTTTGCCGGGGGCCTCTGGCGCCTCTACGGCGAGTAGATTTCCGTAGACCACATTGTCCACATAAGTGAAATCCCGGGACTGTTCTCCGTCGCCGTATACAGTGGGTTGGGTTCCCGTGATAAAGGCCTTGATAAACCGAGGAATGACGGCTGCATATTCTGAATTGGGATCCTGCCGTGGTCCAAATACATTGAAGTAGCGAAGTGACACCGTTTCAAACCCGTAGAGCTCATAGAACACGCGCAAATAGTGTTCTGCGGTCATCTTTTGCACGGCATAGGGTGACAGGGGCGCGGGCGTAATGCTTTCCTCCCTTGGGAAACCCGGCGCATTACCATATACGGCTGATGACGAGGCAAAGACCAGCCGTTTGACACCGGCGTCTCGCGCTGCTACCAGAAGGTTCAAAGTGCCGTCAATGTTTGCTAGGTTTGACTCAATGGGAAGGGCGACTGATCTGGGGACCGAAGGTATGGCCGCCTGATGCAGCACATAGTCCACGCCTTCGGTGGCCTTTCGGCAGGTGGCAAGCTCGGCGATGTCTCCCTCCAAGACCTCCAGATTGGCTACAAGGTCGGGAGATAGGTCAGGGAAGTTCAGATTTTCACGATTCCCGGTGGAAAAGTTGTCCAGGACACGGGTCTTGTCCCCTCTTTTAAGGAGGGCTTGGACCAGATTTGAGCCAATGAATCCGCCGCCGCCAGTGACTAGAAAATGTGCCATAATGTACCTGGGTCCTTTCTCTGATTCTAGTGTTGTTGGGTACCAGAAATGACTATCATTCATCACGGTGGAGCCGAAAGCCTTTT
>JASFPF010000018.1:0-10871 GCA_050116135.1 Deltaproteobacteria bacterium
CCAGGCAGCGTGAGCCAGGTTCGGGAGGCCACGATGCACCTCATGTTCTTGGCAAAGCGGACGGGTATTCCGATTTTTCTCGTGGGGCACGTGACCAAAGAAGGGGCCATTGCTGGTCCCAGACTCCTGGAGCATATGGTTGATACGGTGCTCTATTTTGAGGGCGGCCAGAATAATGTGTTTCGGGTGTTGCGGGCTGTGAAGAACCGGTTTGGTTCCACGAATGAAATCGGTGTATTTGAAATGAGAGAAAACGGACTTTGCGAGGTTTCGAATCCTTCCTCGGTCTTCTTGTCCGAGCGACCCTGTCTTGTGCCCGGTTCGGTGGTCACAGCCAGTATAGAGGGATCTAGGCCCATTTTGCTTGAGATCCAGGGCCTGGTTGCCAGATCGACTTTTGGTACACCGCGGCGAACCGTTCTTGGCGTGGACTACAATCGGGTTTCTCTCTTGGTGGCTATTATGGAAAAGAAACTCGGATTGCAGTTGGCCAGTGAGGACATCTTTGTCAATGTGGCTGGCGGGGTCAAGGTGGATGAACCCGCAGTCGATTTAGCAATTGTTTCAGTGATTGCCTCAAGTTTTCTTGATAAACCCGTCAAAGGCCGGACCGTGGTGCTGGGTGAGATCGGATTGACCGGTGAAGTCAGAACCATCGGAAGGGTTGACCAGAGAGTGGGTGAGGCAGCAAAGATGGGCTTTACCCGGTGTCTCCTTCCTGGCAATAACCTGAAACACCTAAAAGGACTAGAAGCCATGGCGCTGGTCGGTGTGCAGACCGTTTCTGAGCTCCTTGATGTGTTGTTTTGACTTGAAAAAGATCCATTTACTGCTATATAGCCCGTGAGGTATTAGGGTTGAGACGTCATCCATGGCATGACGCTTATACCATGCGGGCCCGTAAAGAAGGATTTCCAGCCCGATCAGTTTACAAACTTGAGGAAATCCAAAAAACCTTTCGCATCCTGAAAAAGGGGGACCGCGTGCTCGATTTGGGCTGCTCTCCTGGCTCGTGGTTGCTCTTTGCTTCCAGGGCGGTGGGAGATGAGGGCCTGGTCGTGGGCGTCGACATAACGCCGGTTTCCCTTCAGCTTCCGTCAAATGTTAGATTTGTGACCTATGATGCCTTGGGCGGCGACACCTCGTTTTTGGAGGCCATTGGGGGTCCCTTTGACGTGGTGTTGAGTGATATGGCACCTTTTACGACGGGCAGCAAGTTTGTGGATGCTCACAGGTCCCTTGAACTGAGCCAAGCGGCTTTGGCCACGGCGTCCCGTGTTCTGGTAGTCGGGGGGGTATTTGTCTGTAAGGTTTTTCACGGGCCTGACTTCAAGCGCTTTTCGGAACAGGTCAAGCCATTGTTTGGCAGGGTTGCCCACGTCAAGCCAAGAAGCACCAGAAGGGCAAGTAAAGAGATCTATCTGGTTGGATTAGAAAAGAAGTGAAACTACCCGACCAAAGGTCGAGGCTTGCGGGTCTAGACCGGTTCAAACCCATAAAGGAAAGGCAGGGCAAGGACTAAACACAGGCGCATGAGGAGGCAGCATGTCCGGGCACTCAAAGTGGAGCACGATCAAGCGCAAAAAGGGCGCGACGGATGCCAGACGGGGCAAAGTCTTCACTAAGTTGATCAAAGAAATCACCGTGGCCGCTCGCTTTGGGGGAGGTGACTCGGATACCAACCCTCGGCTCCGGACAGCCATTGCCGCAGCCAAGGCAGAGAACATGCCCAAAGAAAACATTGAAAGGGCCTTGAAGAAAGGCACCGGAGAGCTGGAAGGCATTGCCTATGAAGAGGTTTATTATGAAGGATATGGTCCTGGTGGAGCGGCTGTCCTGGTGGAATCTCTGACCGATAATAAGAACCGTACCGTAGCCGACATACGCTATCTATTCAGCAAGTCCGGAGGGAGCTTAGGCGAGGCAGGCTGTGTGGCCTGGATGTTTGAAAAAAAAGGCTTTTTCGTATTCGAAAAGGGAAGTGTAGATGAAGAAACGCTTATGGAGGTGACACTGGATGCTGGGGCAGAAGATATCCTTGACGAAGAAGGGACTTTTGAGGTCATTACATCTGTAGAAGATTTTGAAGGGGTGAAGAAGGCCTTGGATGAAAGGGGCATGGGTTATAGCCTTGCCGAGATCACGATGCTGCCTCAAAGTACAGTAAAACTGGAAGGCAAGGAGGCTGAACAGATGCTTCGGCTCATGGACGGGCTGGAAGACTCAGACGACGTTCAAAAAGTCTACGCCAACTTTGATATCTCGGATAGGACCCTTGAGTCGCTGGGAGAGACGTGAGTTTGTCCGCCCTGACGGTTTTGCTTTCTAACCCCACGGCCCGGTAGATCGGCACGGTTGATCCTCTTGCCTTTTTTTGTTCAAAAAGGTTTTGCAAAGACTCTTTTTTTTGGTATCGTAATATTCTGGCCTGACGGGATAGGGCCCAGGAGAAAGGCAGGACCTGTTTGTTAGTTCTGGACGAGCTACAATACTCCGAAGAGCACATGTGGGTTCGGCATGAGGGCAATCATACGATTAGCATTGGTGTCACCGATTATGCCCAGTTAGCGTTGGGGGAACTCAATTATGTGGAACTTCCCAACGAGGGTGATGATATCGTTATGTGTGAAGCCTTTGGGAGTGTGGAATGTGAAAAGCTGGTTACCGATCTTTACGCCCCTGTGTGTGGTGTGGTGACAGAAGTGAATCGAGAGGTGATTGATAATCCTTCATTGATCAATCATTCGCCCTACAAGAAGGGTTGGGTCATCCGCGCCAAACTTTACAGTGCCGGAGAATTAGAGCTGCTCATGTCGGCTGATGATTACGAGGAGTACATACTGACCGAAAGGCTTTGAGCACATCCCCTGTTAGGTTTTTACCTTTGCCTGATTTTCAGCAACCCTCCCAGCGACAGTTCCCCCTGGTCAAGCATTCTCACGGCACAGATTTTTCCCTTGCGAGCTCTTAGTTCCCCTCCAACTGAAACACGTCTGCGTCCTCGGGTATCTTGAATCTAAACAAGGAGGCATCAAGCCCTTGGTTAAATCTGAAATCTTCAAATCGTATGGTCGTCTTGTCTCCAAAGGCGTTAGAGGTCACCGATTGGACGATGTCAAAGGTACGCTTTGAAACAGACAGATCAATCTGGACTAGACTGGGCCGGCTTCTCTTGGGGAGGAGCTTTAGAACCAACTGCTTTTCTGTCTGGACGTCCGAAGGCGCCCACTGTACGACAAAATCCTCGAGCAGGGCGTTGGGTTGGTTAAAGAACTCTGTCCACTTTATATCGCCGAAATATTCGGCAGCTCGGCCCACCATCACCTGGTTTTCCGTTGGCCGATACACCCAGACCGCTTGTCCGTCTGTCATAATGAAGTATTCCTCAGGTGTTTTATAGTGCCAGCGCATCATAGCAGGGGGCTTAAAGGAGACATGTCCCTGGGCAGCATCGACTATGCCCATGGCTTTTAGATGAGATTCCTGAAAGAAATCAACCTCAAAATCGGCTGCTGCATACCGGTGCTGAACCCGCTTCAAGATCTCACAGATCGGAAGGAGATCTGAGGCAGCGCAGGGGCTGTGGGGCGCAAGGTTCAACCAGATGAGGCACAAAGCTACGCACCAACATCCCGGACGTCTTTGGGTTTTTTGAGAGAGGAAAAGGTGTGTCATACTCAACTCCTTATCCGAATCAAAGGACTCAGGCCTGAATCGCGCAAGTGAGCGCATTCCCCGCAGCTTGACTTCGACGAACTCCCTTCAGTCTGAGCCTTTCGACAGCGAGCTCAAGGCCGGTCTGCTCAGGGTCGGAGATAGTCGAGTCGCTGCGGGGTTAGCGAGCGTATGTTAGGACGGCAAATTCCCTTACGGTCGAAGATTCCCTGCGGCTTGCTGCAGGGATCTTCAATTCAAAACAATCGGGAAGAAACCACAATGACTCATGGACGGATTGCTCATCCGTCAAATCCTGGAACCAGAACTTCTCTAGGCTTGCCTGCTTCAGCAGAGCTGACGACGCCGTCTCGCTCCATCATTTCGATCATGCGGGCCGCCCGATTATATCCCACTCTGAGACGACGCTGGATCATGGAAATGGAGGCCTGTCGAGTTTCTTTGACTAGGGCCAGCGCTTCGTCATATTTCTCATCGTATTCCTCTTCACCACCTTTTTCCTCTTCCTCGGGACGAGCCTGCAAAATTTCTTCTTGGTACACCGGTGGCTGTTGTTTTTTTAGGAAGTCTATGATGCGGCGAATTTCTGACTCCGAAACATAGGCACCGTGGATGCGTTGCAGTTTGGCTGTCCCCGGCGGCAAGAGGAGCATGTCGCCGTTTCCCAGCAAATTTTCAGCACCATTGGCATCTAGGATCGTTCTGGAATCGGTGCGAGAAGAGACTTGAAATGAGAGCCTAGTAGGAAAATTGGCCTTGATAATGCCAGTCAAGACATCCACTGAAGGCCTTTGCGTTGCAATCAGCAAATGTATCCCTGCCGCACGGGCCATCTGCGCTAGCCGTGTCAGGGCTAGTTCCACATCTCTTGAGGCTACCAACATGAGATCGGCCAGTTCGTCGATGACGATTAAGATGAGGGGAAGCTCCTTTTCAGGAAGTTTCTCTTCAGAGGCGCCTGAGTCCCCTGATGGGGTGATGTCGTTAGCGGCACCCTGTTCCTTCAGGATTTTTTTATTGTACTGGTAGATGTTTCTTACCCCTTTTTCAGCCATAAGGGTATACCGGCGTTCCATCTCCTGCACGGCCCAATGAAGTCCCCGTGTTGCCTTCTTGGCATCGGTGACCACAGGGACGATGAGGTGGGGGATCCCCTCATAGACAGACAGCTCAATACGCTTGGGATCAATCAAGACGAGTTTTACTTCATCAGGGGTGGCCTTATACAGGACACTGCAAATCATGGCATTCAAACCGACGCTCTTGCCGGAGCCAGTGGCACCAGCGATCAAGAGATGTGGCATCCTCGCCAGGTCCGTCGTGAGAGGGTTGCCCATAATATCCTTGCCCAAGGCGAGGGTCAGTTTTGATTTCGGTCTTTCAAAGGCTTCAGAGGCAACAATGTCCTTGAGTCGAACGATGTCCCTCTCAGTGTTTGGGATCTCAATGCCAATGACCCCCTTGCCTGGAATGGGGGCTACGATACGAATGCTTTCGGCCCGAAGAGCCAACGCCAAATCGTCTGCCAAGTTCACCACTTTATTGATTTTGACACCAGGTGCAGGCTCAAACTCGTACATGGCCACCACTGGCCCTGGAGACACAGCGACCACCTTTCCAGACACATCAAAATCAGCCAATTTCTTTTCCAACAACCTCGATTGCATCTGAAGGCTTTCGTGGTCCACTGATTTGCCGCCAGCCTCTGGGCCGTCCAGAAGTTCCACTGAGGGGAGCCTGAACGTTTGATCACCGGCCATGAACTCAAAAACTTCCTGCCTGTGCGGCGGAATCCCAGGAGGCGGTTTGGGCACCCCTTCTACGATTTTCACAGGAGGGCGCTTTTTCTGTGATAGCTTTTGGTCGGCCCGGGCCCTGCGCTTTGCCTTTTGGCGGCGTTCTTTCCAGATAATCCAGGATGCTTTTGTACGGCTAAAGATGCCCCGACAAAGATTGGTGAGCCATTTGAGTAGCGCCAAGAGTGACACGCGGGTGGTCATAATGAAGGCAATGATCCAAATCGTCAGTAAGAAAATGAGCCCACCGGTTGTATTCACACCCTCCTGAACGACTCTGGCCAAAGGAATGCCTACAGTCCCGCCACTTGAGACCCGTTTTCCAAAGACCAAGTAATTCGTTTGGTGCATGGACAGAAGGCCGCCGGTGGTGATCATCAACAGAAGTCCCCCTGCGACGGCAACAACAATGGTCGGCCTAGAGTACGCCTTAAAGACGTGCAAGGTGATCACCAGCAGAACGATAGGCATCCAGAAGGCACCCAGCCCGAAGACAAAAATGAGAAAACCGGCTACGTGAGCGCCTGCCAGTCCAAAGAGATTGTGAACCTCTCCTGAGGCTCGCACATAATTAATGCAAGGATCTGATGGATCGTACGAAAGAAGGCTAACAGCGGTGAAGACGAGAGTAAAAAGGAGAATAACCCCTAGAATTTCTTTTCGCATCTCAATACTTTCATACCCCCATTACTCACGATACCATGATGGATAACCACTGGACATGGATGTCTTGATCCTCTCAAGATCTTGTTTCATGATGGAGCGAATGGTTTCCATAAGGGCTTTTTTGGTTTTGTTGTCGTAGGAAGCCGTTTCAACCGGAGCATGGATACGAATCACAACGAGGCCGGGGCGGATACGCAAACTCCCCTTTGGCAGGACATGGTGAGTGCCATAGATGACGACTGGGACGATGGGCCTTGCAGAACGCACAGCCAGGTGAAATCCTCCCGCCTTAAATGGCTTAACTCTCCCATCGGTACTACGGCTGCCCTCGGGGAAGATGATCACAGAAACGCCTTTGGCAATCTTCCGAGAGGCCTCCAGGAGGCTCTTGTGAGCCGCCTTCCGGTTGGACCGATCGATGCTGATATAGCCAACCCGAGACATGGAGAGCCCGAAAACTGGAATTTGAAAAAGTTCCTTCTTGGCCAGCCACCGAAATTGAACAGGGAGATATCCCAGGAGGGCTAAGATGTCGAACATACTCTGGTGATTGGCCATGAATATGTATGGGGCATGGGGGGCGATATGATGCAGCCCTTGCACACGCACCTTGACCCGGCTGACAAGGAGCACAGATTTGGCCCAGAATCGTCCTGCCAGATGGGAGAGGTCCCCGCCTTTTCCAAACAACGACAAGATAATAGCCAGGCAAGCACAAAATACCGTGATCACAAAGGTCCCTATTAAAACCACAACGGTGCGGATCATGTGTCAGCCATTTGGATGTGAAAAAGGGTCTAGGATCTCAGACAGACGACCCCGGTGCAGCAAGCCCGGCCTTCTGGCGGGCGAGCTCCACACCTCAGCTTAGAATTTTCAGCGTCTCAAATATGGCGTCGGAAATCTGAAAAATGCTCTCTCTTTGTGCCGCATTGGCATAACGGATGCAGTCGCACCGAACCCTGTTTCGTGTTCGGATCAGCAGTTCAAAGGATATGGCCGTCGGTCTCAACTCAATAGCAAAGTAAAAAGGCTGACAGTCAGTATGGGCTGTTTGAACCTCGTCTAGTAGATCATCGTCTAAGGGGAGCCAGTAAAGGCCCTCCATTTGGGAAGGGCCGTAATGCTCATCCAGATACGCCTTGAGCCTTTCGTAGTCTTCTGGCCGGAGTTCATCAATGCGATACTGCTTCATGCCCTGCGGGTCCGTTCATCATAATAGGGTTGAAAAATTGACTTGTTTACAAATTCTCAAATATCATACCAGTAAACCACAATAAAGGGAAAACCCCGCACAACAGAGCAAAACCCATGGCCAGTCCGTCACCCGTTAATAAGGGATTCTTCAGGGAATCCTGTGGAAAGGGAAAGGCAGGAGATCACCATGTCTGGGACCTGTCTTAAAGGGAGGTGGCGGTGTTTTTGGCGTATGGGTGAATAAACAAAGAATCCCGCATCAATCGTGTTGCTACGGGATTCTTCATTATTTGATGACACAGGCGTGGAGACGATTACTTGTTGTCGTTGACCTCCTCAAAGTCTGCATCAACCACGTCCTCATCCGGGGCTGCCTTAGATTCACCCTGAGCGGAAGCCTCGGCACCGGCCGCTTGGTCAGCCCCCTGGGCGCCACCAGAGGCTTTTGCATACATGGCCTCGGCCAATTTGTGAGAGGTTTGCATCAGTTCCTCGCTCAGGCGCTTGATCTCTTCAGTATCGGTGCCTTCCATGGCTTTCTTGAGCTGTTCCATGACGCCTTCCAAATTCGTCTTGAGTGTCGGGTCTACCTTTTCACCCAGTTCCTTCATAGACTTTTCGGTCTGATAGATCAGGCTATCCGCGTGGTTCCTCGCCTCAACAAGGTCCTTTTTCTTCTTGTCTTCCTCGGCGTGGGTCTCAGCTTCTTTAACCAGCCTCTCAATTTCTTCTTCTGACAGACCGCTTGAGGCCGTAATCTGTATGGATTGTTCTTTGCCTGTTCCCAGGTCTTTTGCCGACACATGGACGATGCCGTTGGCGTCAATGTCAAACGTCACCTCAATCTGGGGGATACCCCTCGGTGCGGGAGGGATGCCGACGAGCTCGAAGCGGCCCAAGGTCTTGTTGTATTCAGCCATTTCACGTTCGCCCTGTAGCACATGTATGGAGACTGCGGGCTGATTGTCAGCGGCCGTGGAAAATATCTGACTCTTTTTAGTAGGAATCGTGGTATTCTTTTCAATCAATTTGGTGGATACGCCGCCCAGGGTTTCAATGCCAAGAGACAGGGGGGTCACATCAAGGAGAAGCACGTCATGAACATCACCCTTTAAAACACCAGCTTGAATGGCGGCACCCATGGCTACGACCTCGTCGGGATTCACCCCTTTGTGGGGTTCCTTTCCAAAGATCGCCTTGACCTTGTTCTGCACAGCGGGCATACGAGTCATGCCGCCCACCAAGATTACCTCGTTGATGTCTGAGGCTTTTAACCCCGCGTCTTTGATGGCAGTTTCACAAGGTCCGACCAGTTTTGCCAGGAGGTCATCAACTAAGGATTCAAGTTTGGCCCTGGTCAGTTTTATGTTCAAATGTTTTGGTCCACTGGCATCCGCGGTGATAAAGGGGAGGTTGATATCCGTCTCCATGGCCGTGGAGAGTTCCATCTTGGCCTTTTCTGCCCCCTCTTTGAGGCGCTGCAGGGCCATTTTGTCATTTCTGATGTCAATTCCTTGGTCTTTTCTGAATTCATCAGCAAGGTAATCAATAACCCTTTGATCAAAATCCTCGCCCCCGAGGTGGGTGTTGCCATTCGTTGATTTTACCTCGAAAACACCTTCACCAATCTCCAATATGGATATGTCAAAAGTGCCTCCACCCAGGTCAAAAACCGCAATTTTCTCATCTTTCTTCTTGTCCAGACCGTAGGCAAGGGAGGCCGCAGTGGGCTCATTAATGATCCGCAATACATTGAGCCCCGCGATCTTGCCGGCATCCTTGGTGGCCTGCCGCTGGCTGTCATTGAAATAGGCCGGCACGGTGATGACCGCTTCGGTGACCTGCTGACCCAGATATTCTTCGGCCGTCTTTCTCATGGCCTGCAGGACATGGGCTGAGATCTCAGCCGGGCTGTAAGCCTTGCCCTGAATCTCCACCTGGGCATCACCATTGGCTGCCTGGGCAATCTTGAAAGGGGAGATCTTCTTGTCCTGCTGGATCTCTTTCGACGCATACTTTCTCCCGATGAGCCGCTTTACGGCGAACACGGTATTCTCCGGATTGGTAATAGCCTGACGCTTTGCCGTTTGGCCTACCAAGCGCTCACCACTACTGGTCCAGGCGACCATGGATGGTGTCGTCCGCGCCCCTTCTGGATTCGTAATCACCTTGGGGTCCTTTCCTTCCATCAGAGCTACACATGAGTTGGTCGTGCCGAGATCAATTCCTATCACCTTACTCATCACTTTCCTCCTTAAACGGTATGTTGAAACTAGTGAACGGTTACCTTGACTCTGGATTCATTCTTATGATTGGCTGATTCAGCCTTCAATTTGTTCTCCGGCTTTTTTGAGACCACGACCATCGGGGGCCTGAGGAGTCGGTCCCCAAGCATGTAGCCCTTTTGGAGTTCCTGCGTCACGATATTTTCAGGGTATTTATCAGATTCTTCTTGTGACACGGCCTGGTGATAATTGGGATCAAAGGCTTTTTCAAGGGCCTCCATGGGGACAACCCCAAACTTCTCTAGGCTGTCCTTGAGACCCTTGAGGGTCATTTCCACCCCTTTTTTCATCCCATCAAAGGCGTCCCCATCCTTCTCATACTCTATTTTCAGGGCCCGTTCTAGGTTGTCCATGATCGGCAAGATTTCCTTGATGAGAGACTCGTTGGCAAATCTTCTGAACTCATTCATTTCCTTTTCCATCCGTTTCTTATAGTTCTCAAAATCAGCCGTCACCCTCAAGAGACGCTCGTAATTCGTTTCAGCCTTCGATTCCGCTGCCCTCAGGCGTTCCTTCAGGCTTTCCCTTCGGGGAGGCCTCCTCTTCTTTTCTTCGGCAGCCTCTCCACCGGATATCTCGGCCCCTTCAGACACAGCAGGTTTATCGGATAAAGGTTCGTTTTGGTCGTCAGTCAAAGGCACCCCCGTATCTTTCCCGTCTGGTTACAAGGATTTTGCCTAAATTTTTCAATGAAAATAAGAACCACACCGGCGTTTGTCAAGGGACCGTCCCACAAAATGGCATTCCCTTCGAGTCGATCTAGATTGCCGTGTCCTGCCAGTCAACGAGACGAACGTCATGGGTGGGCCAATGAATCACGAACATGGCCCTGGCTAGGCCGGTAGCGTTTGGCCTGGCAAGTATCCCGGTCATCAAGTGTCTTCCAAATCAGGGAAAGGACCCGTTGTTTTTGCAGAGTCCATACTGGCGCTAGGAGGCCACAGGGATTAGGATCCCCGGTCAGACGCTGAACGATGATTTTTGGATCAAGGCGTTCCAGAAAAGCCACGACCCAGTCCACGTATGTGTGTTCATCCAGGGCCTTGTAAACGCCGGTCTTGTAGAGATGCGCCAAGGGTGTTTCGTGGAGGACATACAAGCTGTGAATTTTGATACCGTGTATGCGAAGGTCGGCTACGGCTGACGCTGTGTCAAGGATATCCTGCTTGGATTCGCCAGGAAGTCCCAAGATGACATGGGCGCAGATCATGATGTTTCGCCCTTGGGTCATTTGAACGCTCCTGACAAAATC
>JASFPF010000019.1:0-10720 GCA_050116135.1 Deltaproteobacteria bacterium
CACGACCGGATCCGGTCGAAATGTGGTTGGGGATTTTCTGAACGCGGATCTAATCATCGACGAGATCACGGCCCACGCCAAGGGGGCAGTGGAGATAGAGGCCGTTGTTGACACCATCTTTGAGATCGGTGGTCAGGACTCAAAATACATTTACATCGCCAATACCTATCCCCTTGATTTTGACATGAATAAGGTGTGCGCCGCTGGCACGGGGAGTTTTCTCCACGAACTTGCCAACAAGTATGGCATCAACATCGTAGACGAATTTCAGGAAATTGCCCTCTCGTCGGATCATCCCATAAAACTGGCAGAGCGATGCACGGTGTTCATGGAATCAGATTTGGTTTCCTACCATCAGAAAGGCGTATCTAAGAATGATCTCATAGCCGGTCTCTGCTACGCCATTGTTCACAACTATCTAAATCGGGTGGTGGGAAAGAGGAAAATAGGCCAAAGGGTCATGTTTCTGGGGGGGCCTTCTCTAAATCAGGGGGTGGTTGCTGCCTTCGAAAATGTCCTTGGTCGAGGCCTTGTCGTTCCCAGGCATAGGGAAGTGCTTGGTGCCTTTGGGGCGGCCATTAGCGTGCAGGAGAAGATGATTCGTGAAAATCAGCAGGCCACCGTGTTTCGCGGATTAGAGAGCGCTATCGCTGATCGAATGGCCTATAAGGAAAAAATCTGCCGTGCAGACCCCAAGTGCCACAACCAATGCAAACTCAAGGTGTATGATTTTGATGGCCGCAAGAGTGTCTGGGGAGGCGAATGCGGCCGGTATGAATTGGTGGGAAGGAGAGGCCCGAAGCAAGAGAATTACTTTCAATTAAGAGAAAAGATATGGCGCACCCACATGTCAGGTGTCTGTGAAGAGCTGGGGGAAGAATCCCTACTGGCAGTAGATGGGCGGCCAACCGTGGGTATGCAAAGGGCGCTTTATACCCTTCAAACTGGCGTTTTGTGGGCACACTTTTTCGATCGGCTCGGTTTCAGACTTGTGCTGACGCCTCCCACCAACACCCGTATTGCCAGTGCGGGCATTGAAGCCATGACTGCAGAGACCTGTTATCCTGTGAAGGTATCCCATGGGCATGTCAAGGAGCTCATTGGGAAGACAACGTTTCTTTTCCTGCCCTCTATCGTCGACATGGGCACCCCAAAGGCGTCTGAGACGGGATTTTTCTGCCCTCTGGTGCAGGCCAATCAATATATGGTTCGAAACGCCCTTGGCCTTGACAAGGAAGCCGTGTTGAGCCCTATCGTCCATTTGAAATATGACACGCCCACGCTTACCCTGGAACTGGCGGAGCAGCTTTCGAAAAGGCTGGAAAAAACCAGAATGGAAATAGGAAAGGCGCTGCAATATGGGTTGGAAAGACAAGCCGCATTCAACAGGGAGATGTATCAAGGGGGTAGGGACATCCTGAATGCCCATGGCCATGAAAGCCCTTTGGTGGTGGTCACGGGACGTCCTTATAACTTGTATGACGAAAGGCTCAATCTGAGGCTCGGACGGAACTTGGCGAAGATTGGTGTCAAGGCCTTTCCCATGGACTTCATTGACGTCACCTGTGTAGACCTTTCCGACTTTCCCTCCATGTACTGGGGGTTGGGCGCTCAAATTCTGAGGACCGCCAAATTCATAGAGGGCCATCCCAACTACTTTGGCCTCCACATCACCAACTTCAGCTGTGGGGCAGACTCTTTTATTGAACACTTCTACAAGTACATCATGGGAGACAAGCCCTACCTCATTCTGGAGTTGGATGAGCATAGTGCCGTGGCTGGTGTGATGACGAGATTGGAGGCCTACAAGAATGTCATTGAAAATACCATGCACAAGACGCACAACCAGCCCTACGAGAGACTAGAAGCCGCCAACTGAGGTCGTCATGGAAGCACAAAAGCTTGCCACCTTTCATTCCCTTGCTGAAAACGTGGGTCAGTTCAATCTCCGGGACAAGACCGTTCTCATCCCCGAGATGAACCGGATCGGGGCCCACCTTATTGCCGGGACCTTCAGAAGTTTCGGCACGAATGCCCTGGTGATGGAAACGTATAAAGGTCTGGATCTTGGCAAGGAATTCACTTCCGGCAAAGAGTGCTTTCCCTGCCAGGTGACCACGGGTGACATTTTGCTCTACCTTAAAGAGGAAAAGGAAAGACTGGGGGATGACTTTCACCCTGAAGACTACGTCTTCTTCATGCCAGAATCGGAAGGTCCGTGCCGGTTCGGCATGTACAATAAGTATCAGAGAATCGTCCTAGACGCCTTACCTGAATTGAGGAAGGTGAAAATCGGCGCGCTCACGTCGGAGAATTCTTATGCCCTCGACGGTATGATTGAGCCAGAGCGGGCCAGGGACTTCCGTAAAGTCGCCTATTTTTCTGTGGTCATAGGGGACATTCTCGACAGGCTTCTGTGGAGAGTTAGGCCCTATGAACGAGAAGAAGGCGCTACGGATGGCTTTATAGAGCGATCCATGATGACCATGGCCGATGACTTTCAGTCCTACGGTGCCAAGAGAGATTTCAACAAGATTCTTGATAGACTGGAAGAGATCATTGAAGAGGCGAAAGCCCTTGTTGATCCCGACATTCCACCCAAGCCCCTGATCGGCATAGTGGGTGAAATTTACCTTAGAACCCATGTTCATTCCAACCAGAATGTGATCAAGATGCTGGAGCAGTACGGGGCTGAAGTGGTCAATGCTTCTATTGCGGAATGGGTGGACTACACCACCTATGAGAAGGTGAGAGAGGCCAAGAAAAGCCTACGGTTGAACCTGAAGCAGCGTCGCTTCGACGAGGTCAAATCCTGCCTCCAGCAGCTCCTGAACTATGGTGGGGATATGTTATACCAGCATATGCGCCTTGCTCAGGCCTACAAAAGGGTGCAACGCCTGCTTGACCTGGCTGGAGATCATGGGGTAGCCCACATGGAAAAGTCCCTAAGGAGGCATGATCTCTACTCTTTTGAGTTAGGCACGGAGGCCTGTTTGAGCATTGCCGGGATCATGGAATACATGAAGGAAGGCTATAACGGTGTGGTCAACGTGTATCCTTTTACTTGCATGCCGAGCACGATTACTTCGTCTATTATGAGACCTATCATGAATCGCAACAAGATCCCCTTTCTAGACGCCGCCTATGATGGTACCTATCAGCCGGGCAGGGAGGCGGCCATCAGGACCTTTATGTACCAGGCCTATCAGCACTTCAAGAGGCATGGCAGGAAGAAACATCATTAATTCCCCTCCACGACGGTTCGACTCCCCGACCATGACGATTTAGCCTTGACCTGAAAAATCAAATATCCACCGAATAAGACCGATGCCTATCAGAATAAAGGCCTCGGTTCGGGACACACGGAACCCGGTGCGCATAAATACAATCACGAGCGCCACCATGCCCACGAGGAGATAGACGCTCTCGAGGCCAGTCGGATCAATGCGCAGGGGGCCAAGCATGCCTGCCAGTCCAAGGACTCCCATGAGGTTATAAAGATCGCTGCCAATGAGATTGCCAAGGGACATGCCATAACGCCCCTTATAGGCCGCCATAAGGGACGTGGCGAATTCAGGCAACGAGGTTCCGGCTGCTACAATGGTGACCCCAATAACCCACTCAGACAATCCAAGGCCCCGAGCCAAGGAGGTCGCTGACCACACAAGAAGGTGGCCCCCGCCAACCACAGCAGCAATGCCAAGAACAAGCAGGGGGATGTCCCGCCAGGTCGCCGGTTTTCCAGAGTTTTTCTCGCCCACGGGCATCTTTTTCATAAAAAGATAGGTAATATAGACAAGGAGGACACAAAAAAGTAAAAGTCCTTCTTTAGGGGTTAGAGTTAAGTCTAAAAGAAATAATACTAAAACTCCTGACATAATCAACAAAAACAGGCCGTCGCGCCACACAACCACGGGGGTGGTGTGGATCGTGCGGATGGCAGCGCACCCTCCCAATATGAATCCGAGATTAAAGATGTTGGACCCCACCACATTGCTTACAGATATATCAGCCAGTCCCCTTATTGCAGCGTTGATCGTGACGGCAAACTCAGGCGCAGAGGTCCCAATAGCAACAATGGTTAAGCCTATGGCCACATCAGACATGCGCAGTTTACGGGCGATGTGAACCGCTGAATCGACGAGCCATTCAGACCCCTTCCACAACAGCCCCATAGCCACGACTGCCAATAGCCCGTCCCATAACAAGTCCATTATGCGATTTGTCCTCGTGTGAATTTGGAGCGAAGGCTCAGGTACTGCCTTGCCTCATCAACACGCCCCCGTTTTAAACACCCTTTTGCATACACGGCACATTTGTTTGACAAGGCTTCAATGGCTGCCGTACGTTGCTGGGGGGTTAAGCCGCCCTCTGGTGTACTTTGCAGTACTTTTTCTAGGGCATAGATGCGAAACCGGTCTAGCCGCGGCATCCTTGAAAGCTGGTCTGGATGCCCGCCCCGCTTAATGACAAGGGGTGTGCGAATTAAATGTACAGGGAAGCGCCAAGCGATCCTTAGCCAAAGGTCATAATCCTCGCACGCGGGCAGTGACTCGTCAAACCAGCCGACCTCATCCAATAGGTTCCGTTTGAGCATGACGGCTGAAGGACTGACAAGACACAGCTCAACGGACCGCTCAAAGATCATGCCGGAGTCCTTCCTGTGCCGCCTCCTTGGGTTCACTCTGACACCGCTTCTTATCCAGATCTCCTCGGTCTGGCAAATGAGCGCCTTGGGGTGGGTCTTGAAAAAGGCAATCTGAGCTGATAATTTCCCGGGCAACCAGAGGTCGTCAGAATCGAGAAAAGCCAAAAACCGGCCAGAGGCTCGGCGAATGCCCGCGTTGCGAGCAGCACTGACGCCTCGATGGTCTTGTCGCACCACACAGATGTTTGGATAAGACTGGAGCAGTCCAGCGGTGTCGTCCGTTGAGCCGTCATCAATCACGATGAGTTCAAAATCGTCAAAGT
Organism: Deltaproteobacteria bacterium; assembly: GCA_050116135.1. GTDB lineage: Bacteria > Desulfobacterota > Desulfobacteria > Desulfobacterales. The sequence continues at coordinate 4,972 of JASFPF010000019.1, forward strand.
CCTGACCCAGGACCGAATCGACCGCTTCTTTCAAGAGGGATGCTCGGTTGTAGGAAGGAATGACAACGCTGACAGTTGGCATATCGATTGTCTAACTAAACCAGCATGAGAAAAATTTCAAACCCTTTTCAGACTCCTCACCGGCTGAAGGACCGAATTATTTGCTTGAAATGAAGCGTTGCTTCTGGTAGCCAGATAAAAGCATTTGGAGCATTGAAGATCCGATTTTGGCATAGTTCATGCTTGTTTATAGCCTTGTTCATAATGATCACAAAAACAACCCACGCTAGGAGAAAGTAAGGTGTTTGACGCGCTGCTCGGAAAGATCTCTAATGACTTGGCTATTGATTTGGGAACTGCCAACACCCTGGTCTATGTGAAGGGCAAAGGCATTGTCCTGAGTGAACCGTCTGTGGTGGCCGTGCGCACTGATAACAGACGGAAAAACAGGGTTCTGGCAGTTGGAGCAGAGGCCAAAAGGATGCTGGGACGGACCCCCGGCAACATTGTGGCCATCCGCCCAATGAAGGACGGAGTCATTGCGGATTTTGAGGTGACCGAGGCCATGTTGCGTCACTTCATCCGCAAGGTTCATAACCGGCGAACGCTCATAAGGCCAAGAATCATCATTTGTGTGCCGTCAGGGATCACCCAGGTGGAGAAACGGGCTGTGAGGGAGTCGGCCGAATCCGCAGGTGCCCGTGAGGTATTCTTAATTGAGGAGCCCATGGCAGCGGCTATCGGTGCGGGTCTGCCTATTACGGATCCCACCTGCAATATGGTCGTTGATATTGGTGGCGGAACCACGGAGGTGGCTGTCATATCGCTGGCGGGTATCGTTTACAGCCGATCCATTCGGGTAGGCGGAGACAAGATGGACGATGCTCTTGTTCAGTACATCAAGAGAAAGTATAATCTTTTGATTGGAGAACGAACTGCAGAGATCATAAAAACGACTATTGGCAATGCCTACCCTGACCCTGAAAACATAGAAACCATTGAAGTCAAAGGAAGGGACCTGGTATCAGGCATTCCCAAGATCCTAGCCATTGATTCCGAAGAGGTTCGCGTAGCCATTGCCGAGCAGATCGAGTCTATCGTTGAGACTGTGAAAGCAGCCTTGGAGCAAACCCCCCCTGAACTGGCTGCAGACATCGTTGACACGGGGATCGTTATGACTGGTGGCGTTGCCCTCCTCAAAAACCTGGACAGGTTACTTCGAGAAGAGACCTCTCTGCCCATCACGGTGACCGAGGATCCCCTATCTACGGTCGCCGTGGGTTCAGGTATGGCCCTAGAGAACATTGCGATCTTAGGAGAGGTTACGGTCCAGTAGGAAAGAGGCTCGGACATCGTGTCATGACGGGCCGACCACTCAAATCCTTTTCCGGCCAGACCCATGTTTTCAAAAAGACTGCTGACGACTTTCTGCCTGATTCTTTTTGCCGCCGTCAACATCATTCTTCTTTCTATCAGCGCCAAGCACCGACACGGCAACTCTGTGTGTGACAGAGTGGTCATGGCGGGCATTGCGCCCTTCCAGGCTGGGGTGACACAAGCAACCCGTTTTTGTGAACATGTCTGGCGCCATTATTTTTCCTTAGTGACGGCGAGGCAAGAGTGCGACCATTTGCAACAGGTGCTTGCAAAGATCAGGCTGGAAAGAAGTCAACAGCTGGAATCTGAGCTCGCCTGTCAACGTTTCCGCAAACTCCTGTTATTAGATACGGACACACCTCTTTCCCAACGCCTGCTTCCTGCCCAGATCGTTGGACTGGACCCTTCTATATGGTTCAGGACGGTGATTATCAACAAGGGCCTTAAGGACGGTGTTTCCAAGGGGATGCCCGTCATCGCCCCAGAGGGGATCGTGGGTCAGATTATGGCAGCATCCTACGATTATGCAAAGGTCCTGTTGCTTACCGATCGCAGTAGTGCCATAGATGCCCTGGTGCAGCGCACCCGCACCCGGGGGATCGTGGAAGGAGAGGCGCAGGCGTATTGTCAATTCAAATATGTTGTGAGAAAGGCCGAGATCAGTCTGGGAGATACGGTTGTGTCCTCCGGCCTGGACGGGGTATTTCCCAAAGGCCTTCGGGTCGGGTCGGTCATAGAGATCGCCAAAGGCCCCTCTGGGATCTTCCAGGAGGTGAGCATTCGGCCCTTCGTAGATTTCGAAAGATTAGAAGAGGTCTTGGTCATTCTTGAGTAACAACGTATCCCAGCATTGATCTCAGAGGACAACGTGAAGGTCTTTTTCCTTTACACTATTATTGGCCTTGCCACCATTGTCGGGCAGACAACCATCTTAAGATTGCCCGTGTTTCAAGGGGTCTTTTATGACCTACTCATTCCACTGGTCATTTTTATGCGACTTCATTTGACATTGACGGAATCAAGTCTGCTCGCCTTGATGCTCGGCTTTGTGATGGACCTCTTTTGTGGAGGCATATTTGGCCTGTATATGACCCTGTATTTGTGGATTTTCTTGCTGGTGCCCGGCGTGTCAAACTATTTTAATGTGCGGGGCACAGCGTGTCGATCCGCCTTGATGGCCCTATGCGTGCTGGGGCAAAATCTCCTATTCTTGGTTTCCACGGCGCTCCCGTGGAACGGTTGGCATTGGCTGAGTGCTCAGCTCTGGCCAGTGCTGGGGCAAATCGTGCTTGCCGCTGTGACGGGTCCTTCTGTTCTGTCATTGTTGGAAACCATGCACCAGAGCCTCCAAACCCAGGGGGCAATGAGCCGGGGAAACCAAGGCAAATTTTTGGCAGATCATGAATGATACCCATCTTAAGACGGTCGATGATCGCTGGTATAGACAGAGACTGTCGGGAACCCTGATCTGGGTTTTTGCGATTTTTTCGATCCTTTTGGCGAGGCTTTGTTATCTGCAGATCATTAAGGGCTCCGACTATCGTCGGATGTCTGAGAACAACTGTGTTCGTCTTCAGAGTGTAGCGCCCTTCCGTGGCTTGGTCTATGACCGTAATGGCGTGCTCCTGGTGGATAATCGTCCGTCTTTCAATGTTTCTATTGTGCTGGAAGATGCCAAGGATCCCAATGCAGTTGTGACCAGGCTGGCAGGGTTGTTAGGAACTGAACCTGGGACGCTGTTGCCGACACTGGAGAAGACAAAGGGGTGGCCTTCTTTTAAGCCTCTCTTATTGCAACGGGACCTTGATCGGGATGCCGTGGCCGTGGTGGAGGCTCACAAGCTGGATCTCCCTGGAATCGTAGTCAGTATTGAACCTATGCGTCACTACATAGAGGGCGAGCTAGCCTCGCACCTCATAGGATACCTGGGTGAGATCAGCGAAAAGCAGTTGGCTAGCGGCCGCTTCCCACACAGCAGAGGGGGAGATTTCATAGGCAAGTTTGGAGTTGAAAAGGCCTATGAGTCGTTTTTTCAGGGTGAGCCGGGGAACAAGCAGGTCCAGGTCAATGCCCTTGGCCAGGTCACAGGCGTGCTCGAGACGAAGGAGGCGTTGTCGGGAAACAATGTCTACTTGACGTTGGATGTTGAACTCCAGCGTAAAACCGAAGAAATCCTTGCCGGCAAGGCGGGGGCGGCCGTCGCCATAGAGCCATCCAGTGGTCATGTCCTGGCCATCGTCAGCGGGCCGGCTTTTAATCCCAATGCTTTTGTTGAGGGCATGACCTTTGACGCATGGAACAGACTTTCCACCAACGAATTTCGTCCCATGGAGAATAAGGCCGTTCAAGGACAGTACCCCCCTGGATCTACTTATAAGATTGTCACGGCGATCGCGGGATTGGAGGAAGGGGTCATCAACGAAGACACGGCGTACTATTGCCCAGGTTATTACCGGTATGGCAACCGCACTTATCGCTGCTGGAACCGTTCGGGACACGGGGCCGTAAAAATCATAGACGCCCTGGCCCAATCGTGCGATGTCTTCTTTTTTCGCGTGGGAGAAGAGTTGGGCGTGGATCGTTTGGCTCGATACGCTGAGGGTTGCGGACTGGGTATGACCACCGGCATCAAGCTTGACAATGAGGCCGCAGGCTTGGTTCCCACCTCAGTGTGGAAGCTGAAGAAGAAAGGGGTGCCTTGGCAGGGCGGCGAGACACTGTCTGTCGCCATCGGCCAGGGCTTTAACTTGGTCACGCCTTTGCAGATGACTTGTCTGGTGGCTGCCGTGGCAAACGAAGGCATACGGTATAAGCCCTTGGTAGTCCAAAGAATTGAGGCTTCGGACGGCTCTGTTGTCAAAACCGGAGAGCCTGAGGTCTTAGGAAGGCTTCCGGCATCAAAGAAAACACTTCAGATCCTGAAAAAGGGCATGATTAATGCCGTGAACACGCCCTCAGGCACCGCGTGGAACCTGCGCATATCTGACGTCACTGTGGCAGGCAAGACCGGCACCGCTCAGGTCGTGGCCATGGCGCCCGATCATGAGGAGATCCCCCATGAGCGCAAACCCTTGCGTTTTCGCGATCATGCCTGGTTTGTGGCCTTTGCACCTGCCGAAGAGCCCAGGATCGCTGTGGCCGTACTCGTGGAACATGGGGGTCACGGGGCAAGCGGTGCAGGGCCCATCGCCAGAGAGATGATCATGACGTACCTGGGCAAATCATGATGATTGACCGAAGATTGGTTCAACACTTTGATTGGGTTTTGTTGGGCTTCACGCTCTTGCTCGTGGGGATTGGCCTCCTTGCCCTGTACAGTGCAGTGAACGCCGGTCCGGATGTCGCCCGTGTAACGGGGCCGGTGTACCTTAAACAGGCGTATTGGTTCGGCATTGGAGCGTCTTTGATGGTTGTGATGTTTCTCTTCAACTATAAGTGGTTGAACCGATGGGCCCTTGCTATTTACGCTGTTTCCGTCGCCTTGCTGGTGGCAGTGGTTTTTGTGGGAAAGGAGGTCTCCGGTTCCCAACGTTGGCTCGCGGCAGGCCCATGGACGTTTCAACCCTCAGAACTGGTTAAGCTCTCCGTTGTTATTGTCCTGGCAAGATATTTTTCTGATCATGCGTCAGAAGAAGGTTTCACCCTCAAGGACCTTTGGAAGCCCCTGATCTGGACATTGATCCCCTTTGCCTTAATCGCGAAGCAACCAGACTTGGGGACCGGCCTCATTGTCGTTCTCATCGCCACATCGGTGACCCTCTTTGTGAAGATCGAACGTCGATCCCTCATACTCTTGACCGCTGGAGGGGTGGCGGGATCTTTGTTCGCTTGGTTTTTCTTGTTGAAAGACTACCAGAAGGAGCGGGTTTTGGTGTTGTTGTATCCTGGTAGAGACCCCTTGGGCGCTGGTTATCATGTCAAACAGTCTATAATTGCAGTGGGTTCCGGTAAATTTTTAGGCAAGGGATTCTTGAAGGGGACCCAGAATGCCCTCTCCTTTCTCCCTGAGCAGCATACAGACTTCATATTTTCTGTCCTGGCAGAAGAGTGGGGGTTTTTGGGTTCGGCCCTCGTTGTTGCGTTATACTTGTTGCTCGTCATCTGGGGGCTGAGTGTTGCCATACGTTCCAAGGAGCCCTTTGGGACCATTTTAGCTGTCGGTATTACGAGCATGATATTCTGGCAGGCGTTCATTAACGTAGGAATGGCCCTGGGCTTGCTTCCTGTGGTGGGTGTGACACTTCCACTCATTAGCTACGGCGGCTCGTCACTCGTAGCCACGATGCTTGGGGTCGGAATCCTTATGAATATTAGTATGCGGAGGTTCATGTTCAAGTCTTAAGCCTTTCGCGTGAGGTATGTTGGACGCAGG
>JASFPF010000020.1:0-10645 GCA_050116135.1 Deltaproteobacteria bacterium
AGGCAAACTAAAGCGGGGCAACACCAGGGGATCACACCCTTGACAACCGTTCATCCTTTAATGCCAACCGGAAGGAGGATCCTATGAGCGATCAGCAAAACATTCGAGTCCTTTTGGTTGACGATGAAGAGGTCTTAATTGAGTACCTGTCCAAACGGCTTTTGAAACATGGATTTACCGTGAAGGCCACCTTTTCTGGCGAAGAGGCTGTCGATGCCGCACACGAGGAGTATTACGACGTGGCGGTCGTTGATCTGAAGATGCCTGAAATGGATGGGGTGGAGACCCAAAGGAGGCTAAAGAAGCTCCAGCCCTTCCTTCAGTGCATCGTGCTCACAGCCCACGGTTCCATTGAATCGGCCTTGGAAAGTGGTCAACAAGAGGCGTTCCAGTATCTCCTCAAGCCCGTCGACTACGATAACCTTGTGGCCACCATAAGAGAAGCCTACGAAAAGAAAATGGAGCTGCAAGATTCTGAGTTCCGAGAGAAAGTGGAGGAAATCAGTAGCGCAGGGCTGGGTGCCCACGGCATCAGAAAGGCCCTTAAAGATCTGAGAAAGATCTATGGCGCCGAGTAGCTCGCGGCTGACCGCACTGAAAAAGGGCACTAACTTCAGCCCCCTTTTACGTTACCCAAAGGCTGGACGCGTTCCCAAACCAGGAGATATGGCCAGATGGATATAGCAGACCAAAAAACCCTCGATCCCAATGGCTCCCCTAGCCCGAAGGAGGCTCCCACCGCCGTCCCGCCCGTACAAGGTCGTCGGGTCTTTTTCTCGCCTTTTGTTCTCACCTTTATCATTATGTTCGGCATCTGGGTCCTTCTTTCAGGCAAGTTTGATCCCTTTCATCTGAGCCTCGGGCTGATTTCTTGTGGAATCGTTTCCTTTCTCTCCTCTGACCTGCTGTTCGCTTCCCCGAAAATGACGGGGCTTCTCCTTCAGTGGGGTCGGTTCATAAGATATATCCCCTGGCTGATGCTTGAAATCATTAAGGCCAATCTTCACGTGACGTACCTGGTCTTTCATCCCAGGATGATGGAGCTCATCGACCCAAGGATCGTCAAGTTTCGAAGCAAGCTGAAAAGCGACTTGGCTCTGGTGACCTTTGCCAATTCGATTACACTCACCCCTGGCACCATTACGGTTTATGTGTCGATTGACGGGGATTTTAAGGTCCATGCCATCGACAAGGCGTCCGGTGATCCCCTGCCGGGTGCCATGGAAGCAAACATTGCCAAGGCATTCGGTGAGGTCTGATGGATAACGTCTTTTTGTATGCGGGTCTTTATTTGGCTTTTTTAATGCTCCTTTCTCTGTACCGCCCTGTATTTGGGCCCACGGTCGTAGACCGTATGATCGGCGTCAATGCCATTGGGAGCAAGACCACGGTGTTGCTGATCCTGATCGGCCTTATCTTTCATCGGGTGGATATGTTCGTGGACATTGCCCTGGCTTACGCCATGCTGAACTTTCTCGCGGTGCTGGCCGCTTCGAGATACTTCCAAAAGCGGAAGGGATTGTACGATGAACCGCCCTACAGGTAGAAACTCTTCAGATGAAAGTAAAACAAGGTCACGGAATTCGAACCATAGACCTGGGAGATTCTGAGACATGGATATTATTGTATGCTTGTTTTTGTTTGCCGGTCTGTTTTTCTTTACAGGCGGCGCTGTGGGGATTCTGCGGTTTCCAGATTTTTATTCCAGGCTCCATCCAGCCGGCAAATTAGACACCCTAGGCTCCCTCTTGGCCATGATCGCCCTGGCCCTGTTCAACCTGCACCATTTTTCTTTGGGCGCCTTGCTGACCAGTCTCAAGATGATGTTGATCTTGGTTTTTGTGTTTCTGGCTAGCCCCACGGCCACCCACGCTATTGTGGATGCCGGGGTCAGGGCCGGTCTGGCGCCGTGGACCAAAGGAGAGGAGAGGAGATAGCCCATGATCTGGCAGCTAGATTTGGCCATTCTCACCTTGGTCGTCATAGCAGGAATCGGCGCCATCACGGTCAAAGACCTCTTGGGGGCCGCCATCCTGTTTGGGGCTTACAGTTTCATGATGTGTCTGCTCTGGTCCATCATGGGGGCGGTGGACGTGTCCTTTACCGAGGCCTCGGTGGGGGCGGGTGTGAGTACGGTCTTTTTCGTTGCGGCTGTTTTCCGCACGACAAGGAGGACAAAAGATTGAAGATTCTAGGACTCATCATTGCGCTTTCAACAGGTGTGCTGTTGATTTGTGCCACGGTAGACTTCCCGGGGTGGGCTGACCCGGCCTCTCCTGCCAGCACGCATCTCTCTCCTCACTTCATTGAAAAGACCATGGAGGAAACATCCGTCCCCAACATCGTCACCGCAGTCCTTGCCGACTACCGAGGTTATGACACCATGTATGAAACCGCGGTGATTTTTACGGCAGGGCTGGCCTGTTTTATCCTGCTACGCATCTTTGTGCGGGAAGAGCCTGGGGATAGACTTTATCGACATGTGCTCACCGGCGTGACCGTACGGGTCAAAGAGGGCGCAAAGTTGCCGCCGTCTGAGGACTTTGAGAGGATCGACGCCACGTGGACACCGCCCGATCTGATCATCAAAACGATTTGCCGGTTCCTGATCCCTTTTATTCAGCTTTTTGCCCTGTACGTCATTGCCCATGGACACCACAGCCCCGGCGGAGGCTTTCAGGGCGGTGTGATTCTCGGAGCCAGTATCATCCTGCTGGCCATCTCGCAGGATTTGAGAACGTCTGTTCGACGGTTGCGCGAAAAGCTGGATGCCGTTCTTTGTGCTGTCGGTGTGATTATCTATGCGGGCACAGGCGCCCTTTGTCTCCTGTTAGGACTTAATTTCTTAGATTACAGTGCTCTCGCGTCCGTGCTCCATTGCGACCCGGTTACCGCGCGATCCCACGGCATCCTCATTGTTGAAATCGGTGTGGGGATTGCCGTCATGTGCACGATGATATGGATTTATAACAACGTCTCATCCACGGGCAAATATGATGAAGGACTTTAAGTCATGGGTGATCTAATTCAAATCGTTGTCGCCAAGTACAATTACTGGATCTATATCACCCTCATGATGATCGGCCTGTATGCCATGATCGTCAAAAACAACCTGGTCAAAAAGATCGTGGGTATGAATATCTTTCAAACAGCCATCATCTTGTTCTACGTGTCCACCGGCGCAAAAAGAGGGGCCACCATTCCGATCTTGGAGCATGGCCATGACGGGCATGCTCACGTGATCCATGCGGCGGACTATATCAACCCCTTGCCCCACGTGCTCATGCTTACCGCCATCGTGGTGTCCGTGGCCACCCTTGGGGTGGCCCTAGCCCTGGCTATAAGAATCTATAATCGGCACAACACCTTGGAAGAAGACGAAATCTTAGCGCAGATAAGGGAAAAATGAGCCAACAATATCCCGCACTACTTGTCATTGTCCCCCTCCTTTCGGCCTTAGTCATCAGTGCTGCCGGATGGATAAACAAAAGACTCTGTTTTCCAATCGCCGTTGCAGCCTTGGGCGTGGCGGCCTATTCATCCATTGGCCTGCTATTAAGGGTTATGGAGGAAGGGGCTATCGTTTATCGATTGGGAGGATGGGACCCGCCAATGGGGATTGCCTATTATGTGGATCATCTCAACGGGCTGGTTCTGGCAGTGGTTTCAGTCGTTGCCTTCCTTAATCTGATAGCGAGCAAAAAGAGCATTGAACAAGAGTTGCCGGACAAAACAGCGCCGTTTTACGCATTGTATGTCTTACAGGTTACAGGCCTTTTAGGCATCGTGGCCACCGGAGATGCCTTTAACCTGTATGTGCTGCTGGAGATTACGGCGCTCAGCGGCTACGCGATGCTTGCCATGGGCAAAGACCGTGCTCAGCTTTCCACGCTCAATTATCTCTACATGGGTACCATTGGGGCCTGCTTTTATCTGTTGGGCGTTGGTTATCTCTATATTGTCACCGGTTCGCTGAACATGGTAGACATCGCCAATATCTTGCCCCCCCTTTATGAGTCCAAGGCCGTGCTGGGCGCCTTTATCATCTGTTTGGTCGGGGTCTGGGTCAAGATGGCCTTCTTCCCGCTGCATGCCTGGCTCCCGAATGCGTATACACACGGCCCTTCTGCGGCCAGCAGTTTGATTGCCCCCTTGGTGACCAAGGTGATGATCTATGTGATGATCCGGCTCATATTTACGGTCTTCACTCCAGAATTTGCCTTCAACATCTTGGCCGTGAGCAAGCCTATTGTCTGGCTTGCCGTTGCTGCCATTTTGATGGGCGCCATCCTTGCGCTGGCAGAACGCAATTTGAAGAAGATGCTAACCTACATCATTGTGGCAGAAGTGGGTTACATGGTTGGCGGGGCGTGGCTTGGGAACCGGGCAGGAATGACCGGGGCCATCCTCCACATCGTCAACGACGCCCTCATGACCCTCTGCGCCTTCCTGGTCGTAAGCAACATTGCCTATAAACTTAAGGGATATGCCTTTGACGATCTCAAAGGTTTGGTCCGCAAGATGCCTTTCACTATGGGGGCCCTTGTAATCGCGGCGTTGTCCATCATTGGCGTGCCTCCCACCTGCGGGTTCTTTAGTAAGTGGTTTCTCATCTCCGGGGCGATTCAGGCTGGCCAATATGCCTTTATGGTGGCCTTGCTGTTCAGCAGTCTGGTGAATGTCGTCCTCTTTTTCAGGGTCATCGAGATTTGCTTCTATGAGCCCTTTAGTAACGATCATGGTCATGGTCATCATCCGGAACCCATGGCTGAGGCCCCGCTCACCATGCTGGTGCCCCTTTTTATCGTTGCCGCAGGGCTGATCTTGGTGGGTCTGTACACGGGCGATATTGTAAACAACATTATCGAATTTGCCATACCCAAAAGCATTGTTTAATGAAGGAGAGCAATGTCGGATTTACAGACTACTGACGACTAACAACCAACAACAGGCATGACCATGGAAACGATTATATCCATAAAACCCCTGCTGGCTGTCCTTGTCTCTTTGTTGATCACACCCATCCTCGTTTCGAGCAGGGCACCCAATGTGCGGGAGGCATGGACCTTTGTAGCAGCCGTGGCCAAGTTTCTGATTGTCCTCTCCATGCTTCCAACCATCCTGAAAGGGACCGAGATCGTCTATACGGTGGCTGAATTCCTCCCAGGGGCGGCAATCAAGTTCAGGGTTGATGCCCTGGGTATGCTGTTTGCCCTTGTCTCTTCCTCCCTGTGGATTATTACATCTGCGTACTCCATCGGCTATATGCGAGGGCTGAAAGAACACAGCCAGACCCGGTATTTTTGCTACTTTGCCTTTGCCCTTTCAGCCACCATTGGCGTGGCCTTTTCAGCAAACCTGTTAACCATGTACCTGTTCTACGAGATGCTGTCTCTGGCCACGTATCCTTTAGTCACGCACCATCAGGACCATGAAGCGCGAAGCTCAGGGCGAAAATATCTCCTTTACATCGTGGGGACGTCTATCGGCCTAGCATTGCCGGCCATGCTTATATCATACAACCTGGCTGGCACCCTTGAGTTTGGAAGACAAGGCTTTTTGGCCGGAACCGCATCCAAGCCCCTGATTGGTCTCCTTCTGTTCATGTTCCTTTTCGGGTTTGCCAAGGCAGCGATCATGCCCTTTCACTCCTGGTTGCCTGCGGCCATGGTGGCGCCCACGCCGGTCAGCGCCTTGTTGCATGCGGTGGCCGTTGTCAAAGTCGGTGTCTTTAGCGTGGTTCGCGTGCTCACCGGGGTCTTCGGAACGGACCTGTTGTTTTCTCTTGATTTCGGCCCCGTCATCCTCTTTGTGGCATCCGTGACGATCCTTGTTGGCTCATTCATTGCCCTTTCTCAAGACGGCTTGAAACGACTTCTCGCCTTTTCGACCATTGCGCAACTCTCCTATATCGTACTCGGCGTGGGCCTGCTGTCCCCAAAGGGGATGACCGGCGGGATGGTCCATATCGCCATGCACGCCTTTGGCAAGATCACCCTCTTTTTCTGTGCGGGCGCTATCTTTGTAGCCACGGGCAAGAAGAACATCAGTGAGATGGTCGGCATCGGCAGGAGGATGCCTGTGACCATGGCGGCCTTTTTTATCGCCTCGTTGAGTATTATCGGGATGCCCCCTTGCGGCGGCTTCGTGAGCAAGTGGTATCTTGTCCTGGGATCGCTCGAGGCACACCAGATGCCCATTCTATTTGTCTTGCTCTTCAGTTCCCTGCTGAATGCGGCTTACTTTATGCCTATTGTTTACAGGGCCTTCTTCTGCAGGCCGGAAGAGGCCATGTTTGAAAATACCGTGCAAGAGGCCCCGCCCTTCTGCGTGGTGCCCTTGGTGATCACCGCCGTGATCTCCGTGATACTGCTTTTTTATCCCCAACCTTTTTTCAGGTTGGCCAGTATGATGGTACAGCACATAACAGGGACATAAGTCATGATTGACGAAAGAAGCGACGAAATAGAAGGCAAGATGGAACTCGGTCACGAGCCCATTCCGCCGTACAGGACTGTTTTTTTTATCGCGATCACCATAGGCGTCCTGTATCTCGGCTTTATTCTTCTCAAGACGCTTTGACTCGAACGGTGTTTTCATCTTTTGGCTTTAGGTACTGCATAAAAGGAAATTGACATGGAAGAAAAAGGACAAGAGGAAAAGAAATACCTTTTCGATAATCCCAGAAACGTTAACAGGCTCCTTGGGTGTTTCTTTTCATCCCTGGTTATTTTGCTTATCATTGACTTTTTTGTCCACAAGCATCCCCATTTTCCTTGGGAAGGCTGGCTGGAATTTTATGCTACCTATGGATTTGTGGCCTGCGTGGCCCTCGTTCTTGCCGCCAAATACATCCTGCGACCGCTAATGAAAAGACGAGAGGATTACTATGATTAGCACCGTTCCTCCAGCATTCATATTTATCATCGGGGGATTGTTGGTTCCCTTTATCAAGGGGAAATGGAAGAGTGCCTATCTGCTATTGATACCGGTTGTTGGGTTCATCAACTTGATCAGCATCCCTGAAGGGACTCACTGGGTCGTGAGGTTTCTTGATTGGGACCTCGTCTTTGGCAAAATAGACAGGTTGAGCCTCCTTTTTGGTTACATTTTCCATCTCATAAGCTTTATAGCCCTCCTTTATGCCCTTCACGTCAAAGATGACCTGCAGCATGTGGCAGGGCTTGTTTACGCCGGCAGCGCCCTTGGGGTGGTCTTTGCAGGAGACATTTTTTCTTTCTTTGTCTTCTGGGAGATGCTCACCGTTAGCTCTATATTCTTAATCTGGGCCCGCAGGACAAGGGCAGCCCAAGCAGCAGGATTCAGGTATCTTCTGGTTCATGCCGCCGGCGGCCTGTGCCTCCTGGCAGGGATCGTTCTCTATGTGAATCAAACGGGGTCCATTGAATTCGGGTATATAGGCTTAAACGGACTGGCCACCTACCTTATATTTTTTGGTTTTGGCCTGAATTGCGCCTGGCCCTTGCTCCATCCGTGGCTCACGGACGCCTATCCTGAGGCAACGATTACCGGGGTCATATTCATGAGCGCCTTTACCACAAAGTGTGCTGTCTATGCCCTGGCAAGGGCCTTCCCGGGTACAGAGGCCTTGATATGGATCGGGGCGATCATGACGGGATTTCCTATCTTCTATGCGGTCATTGAGAATGACCTCAGGAGAGTCCTTGCCTACAGCCTGATCAACCAAGTCGGATTCATGGTATGCGGCATTGGCATCGGGACAGCTCTGGCCATCAATGGCGCCGTGGCCCACGTCTTTAATGATGTTCTCTTCAAGGCCCTCCTTTTCATGTCCATGGGCGCGGTCATGTACCGCACAGGAAAGATCAACGGTACCGCCCTGGGTGGATTGTACAGGACCATGCCGTTCACCTGTATCTGCTGCATGGTCGGGGCTGCGTCCATCTCCGCCTTTCCGCTGTTTAGCGGTTTTGTCAGCAAGTCGATGGTCATGGATGCGGCTGCTAAAGGCCATATGAGGATCATATGGTTCATTCTGCTCTTTGCCTCTGCCGGTGTATTCCACCATGCGGGGATCAAGATTCCCTTTTTTGCATTTTTCGGCCACGACTCCGGGATGAGGCCCAAGGAGGCCCCCGTGAACATGCTCCTTGCCATGGGCATGGCGGCCTTTCTGTGTATCTTCATAGGCTCATTCCCAGGCCCCCTATACAGCCTGCTCCCATATCCTGTTGATTACGTGCCGTACACAGCGCCCCACGTGGTGGGTCAAACCCAGCTCCTCTTCTTTTCTGCTTTGGCCTTCTCGCTTCTGTTACTCTCAGGCATCTATCCGGGTGAGCAGAGGTGTGTCAACCTTGACTTTGATTGGTTCTACCGCAAAGGAAGCCGGCTCTTCTACTATGTTATGGACAGGAGTTTTAACGGTTTGTGCCGGATCTCAGAAAGGGTTTTCGTGGGAGGTTTGGCTGGTTATCTTGGCCGGGTCTCCAGAGACGGTGCCACGAGAGCTGCACTTTTGGCCATGGTGCCTGCCTGGGGAATCACTGGTACGACAGGGGAAAAACTGGCCCGCAAGAAAGCCAGCCTTCGTGCGGCCGTGCGGACAGGTGCCTCGCCGGTGGGAATCAGTGCAGCCATCGCTACTATTTTTCTGATAGTCGTTTTTCTCTTGATGTAACGTAAATGCTATCCAAAGCAAGGATCAGGCACGGGGAGGAGATGCATATGGTTTCCATAGAAGACTTAAGAAGGGTCGCACTCTTTGAGGATTTGACGGACCAGATGCTAGAAGTGTTGATTCCCATGGTTCAAGCGGAGTCGCTCGGGGAAAGGGAGATCATTTACGAAGCCGGTAATACAGCAGAGCGTTTTTACTCACTGAAAAGGGGAAAGGTGTTGCTTGAGGCAGAAGTGGCGCCCCCCATTATTATCTCTCTTGGCGCCATAAAATCAGGCTACTCTTTTGGTTGGTCTGCCTTGCTTCCCTCAGCATCCCATACCTGTTATGCCGTGTCTGCTGAACCGTCTGAAATATTCGTCATGCCCGGAGACAAGCTTCTGGCCGCGCTTGACCGCGACCACACCATGGGATTTCTGTTCATGCAAAAGATGGCCAGAATCCTTGAGAACCGGTTGGAACGTCGTTCGGCTCAGTTTCTCAACGTCATAACCAGGCACCCTGAAATAGCAACACTCTTGGGTCTGTAATTTGGCCTTTCAAAGGGGTGCATCCCGTGTTATGCATTTGCCTGGGTGGCAAGTCAGCCATAGCGCTGTTTCGGTGATGATCGAAAGGAGGAGGAAAGATGGCCAAGAAGATATTGATTGTCGACGATGAGCCGGATATTATTACTTTTGTCAGTGCGGTTCTGGAAGAGCACGGTTATACAAGCTTGAGTGCCAAGGACGGGGTTGAGGGGCTTGATGTTTTGCGCAAGGAGAAGCCGGACCTGGTATTGCTCGACCTGATGATGCCGAAAAAAAGCGGTATCGCCATGTTCCAAGAGTTGCGAAAGGACCAGGACCTGAGCCATATCCCCGTGGTTGTGGTCACGGGTGTCTCTGAGGTGACAGGCGTTGACTTCAGAAACTTCATGTACAAACAGCCACTGCGGGATGAGAAAAAATTCGTGGAGAGCACGGGGTTAACAAAATACACGATACCAGACGGTTACATGGAAAAACCGATCGATCCGAATGAGTTAATTGAAGTAGTCAAGAAAGCTTTGAAAGAATAGAATCTCACAGACAGCCCGAAACCCAGACTCAGTGCCATGAGGAAGCAATTGTTTCTAATATCCATTTGCCTTGAAACAACCCATCATAGCGGCGATGAGTTATACGGACCGGGGGAAAGACAGCGATCATATCCGCACGAAGTCACCAATAAGGAAAAGAGCGGTCCTCATTTCAGCCTTCCCTGAGGGTAGACACCCTGGAGCTTTTTGACTCGTTCAGGGGAAATAAGCCCTCAGCCCCTTTTTCTTCTGGCTGCCCACCATGCTGGCAAGGGCAATTTGTCCCTTTCTTGATACATATCAATGTCACCTTATTCTTAACCACTTCGGCGTCTGTTGAGGCGTTACAGGTAGGAGAAAGTATTGACGAACTTGCCGCAAGCGACTAGTTTGCAAATTCTAGAGTAAGGAACCTTCCCATAAAAATGGAGTATTTGAGGGATGAAAAAGAAGTTGAAATGCTGGGAAGTTCTTCAGTGTAATGAGAAGGAATGCCCAGTTTACAAGGCCCAAGAGCTGAAGTGTTGGCTCATCCCAGGGACCCATTGTCGAAACGAGATCCAGGGAAAGTTCTTGGAAAAGATCGAGATGTGCCTTGAATGCGAGCCCTTTGTGGCTAACTTAGATGCCGATTCCATGGAAGAGACCCTTAAGCTTGTCAATGAACAACTCACAGAATTTAGGGCCATGGTTGACGAGCGAGACAGGGAATTGGAGGAGACCAGCATGGAGCTGGCCCTGGGCTTATCCGAGGTCTTCGAAGCATTAAAAGAGATTTCTTCGGGAGACCCTGAAGTGAGGATCCCCGAAACCTCGGACCTGGAGTTGATTGCCAAATTGAAACATATCGTCAATCTGACTGGAGAAAACCTTGGTGAAATTGTCGATCTTTCTCATAATTTTGCCATAGGTCTTGCTGAACA
>JASFPF010000021.1:0-10423 GCA_050116135.1 Deltaproteobacteria bacterium
CGTGGGAAGGTTTAATCGTTCGGTGCTTGAAAAGCTTTCACCTTCAGACTCTGGTTCACCGCTTTTTAAAGCCCTTCGCCAAACCGGCGTGGTGCTCAGTGACGGAGAAATCAAAGAACGCATCTTGAAAGAACAGGGTCAACTCGACACCTGGCTGGAAGAGAGATTCCAGAAGCTTTCAAGAGGCATTAAAAAACACAAGAAATGGGGTATTTACTCAACGTCCGTCCTTTGGGGGGTTCTTATCATTTGTTTTGAAATTGTTGTGGGAGGGGGGTTCTCTATTCTAGATGCGGCCTTGGATTCTGCCCTTGCTCCCTTTGTGACCAAAGGCGCCGTAGAACTCTTCGCCCATCACGAGATTCAAAAAACCGCCCGGCAATTAGCGAAGCGCTATCAAGAAGGACTTCTGTCCACAGTACGCCATCAGCGCGACTTGTACGAACACTGCCTTCAGTCCCTCTTAACCAGTACGAAGACTGTGGAATCCCTGAAGGCTTTGGATGTGGATCTTGCAGCGTGGAGACAATAGAATGAGATTTCCATTGCCACCAAGGTGTTAACCATGCATGACTCTGTTGAGCGGCTAAAAAAGGAATTGGGTCAATTCCTCGATCTTCTCAACCAAGCCTCCCTTTTTTCTTTCACAGCCGAAGAAAGGCAGTCCCTTCACACGGGAGCCAATGAGCTTTCTCAAAAATTGGCCTCCATTGAAAGCAGCTTCCTTACAATAGGGCTGCTGGGAGGAACTGGGGTGGGCAAATCGACCCTGATGAATGCCCTCGCCGGCGCTGAGATCGCTTCCACCAGCCATCGGCGACCCCACACAGATCAGGTCCTTATCTACAGACATGGCGAAGCGAACGCCCTTCCGGCACTGTCTCTCGAAGATATTCCCTATCGGGAGTTGACACACGAAGCCAAATCCATCAAGCAGATTTTACTCTGTGACCTTCCTGACTTCGACAGCCTCATGGGTGAACACCGCAAACAGGTGCTGGGATTCATGGAACACCTGGATGTTCTGGTGTGGGTCACATCGCCTGAGAAATATGCTGATGGCTGCTTCTACGAATTTCTCAGGCTGGCGCCAAAGGCCAAGCAGAATTTCTATTTTGTTTTGAATAAGGTGGATCTCGTTTTTGAAGGTGAGACGCTCCAAAGGGGCTATGAGAAAATGGCCCGTGTGGAAAGAAGCTTTCGGGAACACATCATGGCAAATGGCATTGGCGAGCCAATTCTGTATGCCTTTTCAGCCGAAAAGGCTCTGGATGGGGACCCGTTAGCCCCGTGGAATCAGTTCCCGGCATTCAGACAGCAAATTTTCCAGCAGCGTGATGTCAAGCAGGTCACCGCCATCAAGGCAGCCAATGTGGACGTGGAAGTGCAACAACTTGTGTCGGTTCTGCAAAAGGAAATGCTGAACCTGGAAAGCTTTCAAAAGGTTCTTGAAGGCTCAGTAAGGGAGGTGGAGGCAAAGCGTGGGGATTGGGTTCAAGGTGGCCAGGAGACCATTGACCTTTGGCTAGAAAAACACATCAAGCCGGCCATTCTGTTTTATCGGGCTGATCCCATCTGCCTGGTTGGTCCGGGGTACAGCCTTGCAATGCTTCACCAGCAATGGCAGCAAAGACTGGCGGGAGTGAGGGAGTTCTCAAGGGACCCATCTTCCTTCATCATTCCAGAAGACATGGCCTTTCCATTTCGGAGACGACTGGAATGGCTGGAAGACCGAGTCCATCATCAAGTCCTCCGTCAAAACCTTCCCGCCTCGTTCCAGGAGCAGGTTCATGAGATTTTCGACATTGCCAAAACCTTCGAAGACCTGAAGGAAAGGTTTTCCCACATCGTGGCCTTACGAGTTGCCCAAGCGTCTTTGCCTCGATTCTGGGGCTTCAAGGCGCTTCAATCCCTGACTTACTTATTGCTTTTGGCATTCTTCCTGTTGGCCGTCGGAGGCGAGACGGCCTGGCTAGCCATCCTTGAGGCCCCTGGATGGACCAGCGTCTTTGGCCTGCTTGTTTCGGGTATTGACACGCTGTTCAGCCCTAAGGGACTTGCCGCCCTGGGGAGCTATGGCCTGCTGAACCTCTTTTTTGCCTTTCGCTTTTATGGCCGTTACAAAAAGCTCTCTCGATACCGGGCTCAACAGGTGATCAAATCTCTCGAGGTGGAACTAGGAAAGGTATGGGAGAAAAATCTGGATGCCGTGGTGAACGATCTGAATCGGTTCAAGGATGAGATCCGGTCGCAAATCTCAGGGATTTCCGCCTTCAAGGAAAAAAGGAACGGCCCATAGGAATACTCATTATCCCGGCATCAAAGGGTAACGACATGTTTTCAATGGAAGAAATCATTGATCTGGCCATCCAGATTGAGAAAAACGGGGAGAGGGTCTATCGCAAGGCCCAGGGAGAGATTTCAGATCCATCACTGGTTTCACTGCTTCAATGGCTGGCCGATGAAGAGGCGGAGCACGCCAAATGGTTTTCTGCAATGAGGCCCACGATTAAGGAAACCACAGATGACGCCCCACTAGCGGAAAGGGGTAAGAGCATCTTACGAGGCGTGCTTGGCGGCCAAGCCTTCTCACTGGAAGATGCGAATTTTTCCAAGATCGATCAAGTTCAGAATCTGCTCAGGTTGGCCATCGAATTTGAAAAGGACACGATGCTGTTTTACGAGATGATTCGCTCATTTATCAAAGACCAAGAGACCCGGGATCAGTTAGATGCTATCATTGAAGAGGAAAACCGTCACGCCGAAGTTTTGGGGGCGTTTTTGCACGAAGGCGGAAATGCCTTGCCTCACCTATTCAAAAAGAAGGTGTGATGTTCAAGGATTGCTGATGGAGGTAAACAAATGCTTGAGGCCATAGGGAAACACAGAGACTACTTTCGTAAGTTTTGGTGTGCTTTTTGCCAGTTGGGAGGATGCATTCTTTTTTGCAACGTTTTGTTAGAATCGCAGGACATATGGAGACGCCTGTTTGCCGGCTTTGCCCTCAACCTGGCTCTTGTAGGACTGGCATGGGTCACCATCTACGACATGGAAAAACGTATACGCGGACTCATGGATAAGTGAAGAAGTCAAGATAGGAAGCTCTCCTTGGCCCTCACGGCTTTTCCCATGCCCTAGTTTTTCCAGTCGCTTTTCCTTAGTTTATGAGCCTGTCTCCTTTGGAGCCAGGACGCTCTCAAATTTAGAAGCAAGCAATCCAACCGTTATCGGGGCTTTGTGACACATTCTCGAGATTCAGTCCCTCCCAACTGCCTATGAGTCGCCCAACGTCACCTTGGGTTGCCCGAATGTGCCATCAGGGATGGGCAAAATGTTGGATGGCTCCGTCCATGCCCCCCCAACTCTACCGTTACCGTTGAAGGATGACACCTGGTTCTGAAAAAAACAAAGCGGAACCGAAGACTTTTTGATCCTTATTCGTATTAGAGGTAGAGGATGTAAGCATGCTTGCTACGCTTGAAAAAACCCGAAGAAAAACCTAAAGGAGGTAACAATCATGAAAAAGAGAATGGCTGTTTCGGCACTAATCATTGTGATGTCCATGTGCACGTTGGCTCACGCTGCAGATGAGACAAGACGGCGGGGGGGGCGCGACAGGGCCTCTCGGCAGGAGCTCCTGTCTCAGCTCCCGACAGATAAAGAGATGCTCTTCCATCAGACGATGAGAGAAGCCAGGGAAAAGGGAGCTGCAATCCGCGAGCAAATCAGGACACTTCGCGAAGAAATCAAGAACATACTTGTGGCGGATCAGTTTGACGAGGCGCTTTTCCGTGGAAAGAAAAAGAGCCTGGAGGCGCTTGTGAGTCAGATGCATGCCAACAGGGAGGAGGCCATCGTGACCCTGGCAAGGCAGTTTACGGCTGATGAGCGGAAAATCTTGGCTGAACTCGTTCCGTTCAAACCAGGGCGTCATCGTCATCCGCGTTAAGATAGAGACCCATAGACCACAATGAGCACCTGTGTGGGTGACCCGGGAGCACCCTCACGGTGCCATTGTGTTTGTATCAGATCATGGCGCCAGGAAGATCATAGAGAATATGGATACGGGTTTCTCACATCTCGATGACGAGTCCTTGATCCGGCAGATACAGCAGGGAAACCATGAAGCATTTGCGGCAATGGTCAATCGTCACTCGAACCGGTTCTACCGTATCGCTTACCGCCTTGTTTTCAACAAGGGCGATGCCGAGGACATGGTGCAAGAAGCATTTTTGAGACTTTGGGCCAGGCCGCAGCTTTGGAACCCAGGCAAACAGGCAAAATTTACCACCTGGTTCTACAAAGTCGTCATCAACCTGTGTCTGGATCTCAACAAAAAGAAGAAGCCGCAAGAATTACCTGAGGATATAGAGCTCGCAGACAGAAAGCCTGGGCAGGACGCATTATTGGGTATTCATCAAGAACAGGCTTTAATAGACGGTTTTATAAAGGAACTTCCCGAAAGGCAGCAGCTGGCTCTGAATCTGTGTTTTTATGAAGGACTAAGCAATAAGGAGGCAGCCGAAATCCTCGGTATCAAGGTCAAAGCCTTGCAGTCGCTTATTATGCGTGCCAAGACGACATTGAAGGAAAAAGTCAAACGACATCAAGGTGGAGGTTCAATATGACCATGGACCCAGAACAATTCAAAGAAAACCTGCTCGTCTATGGTGCTAATGTTCATCAATGGCCAGAAGACATAAGGCAGGCAGGGTTAGAGGCACTGGAGACTTCTTCTGAGCTTCAGGCTCTATTGGCAGAGGAAGAACGATTTGAAGGGGTTCTCACAACAAGGCGGTATGAAGAACCGAGTCGTGATTTAGCTCAGCGCATTGTTTCGGCCTCGCAGCCGAAGAAGAAAAAGCGATGGCCCAGTCTTGTCGGGTTTTTCTCAGAGTTGGTTTGGGAATTCAGTTTGCCTAAACCGGCACTCACCGCAGTCTCTGTATCGCTCGTTTTTGTTTTGATACTTGGATTTGTCATAGGTTTTTCGAATCCCATTGGGTCTTTATCCACCGAACAAGGCCAAACAGATTTGCAAGAGTTTCTTTACTATGAGGGAGAGGTCCTATGAGCAAGAAAATGAAGGCCCTGATGATTGGTTCACTTCTCCTGAATGTTTTGCTCGTTGGGGTGATCATCGGCGATATGTCTCATCGCTTGCGAAGGGAAGATTTTTCTGGAAGGCACGCACGAGAGCTTTCATCGAAATTGCCCGAAGACAAGGTAACGTTGTTTTTGGAAACGGTGGAAAAGGTGCACCTGAACAATCGGGACGTTCATAAACAAATCCGAGAAGGCAGGAGAAGAGCGATGAAGATTCTGGCTGGACCCAAATTTGATGAGGCTGCCTACCGAATCCAGGTGGAAAAGCTACACGAGCTGCGCGGCCTCATGAGGCGACGATTGGCAGATGCCACGATAGAGCTAGCCAGAGAGTTTGATCAAGAAGAAAGAAGGGCCTTGGCTCAATATTTGAAGCGGCCTCCACGCCCTCCACGGGACGTGGAGGCACCGCGGGATTCGCGCAGGCCCCGTCATGGGGTTCCGTGAACAAACAAAGAGAGTCACTTCTTGAAGAGAGAAGGATTCAGCGTCTCCATGAGCTTTTGCCAGCTTGAGCGTCCATGAGAAAGGAGAGAGGTTATGGAAACAACATCCAAGACCCCCTTGGGCACCGTTGTCGTCATTTCTGTGGGCCTATTCATCCTCACTTTGACTTTTAAAGAAAACGCTCTCGCTTTTCGGCGCAGAGCGGCCGTGCCTGTTGCCCCCCGTCACGGGACGGTTATCGTTGATCTCCCGGCGGGTCACCGGACGGTGTACGTTGGCAGGTCCAGATACTTCTACCGCTCAGGTGTGTTCTACAGACCCGGGCCGTCTGGCTATGTTGTCGTAAGAGCCCCCATTGGTGCGGTTATTGCGGCCCCTCCAGCTGGTTGCAGGACGGTTGTTTTTGGCGGCGCCACCTACTACGACTACAACGGCGATTATTATCAGAACACCCCAGGCGGTTACGTTGTGGTAGAAGCGCCTACGGTTGTACCCCCGGCCCCGGCCACAGCTGGCCAGCGGGTGTCAGTGACGGCCCATAGGCTGAATGTCCGTTCTGGGCCAGGCATAGGCCATCCTGTCATCGAACATGTTCGGCAAGGGATCGTTTTGACGGTCCAGGGTAGGGCCCCGGGGTGGTTATACGTCAGGACACCATCCGGAAAGCTTGGATGGGTATCGGGGCAGTACACGGTTCCGTTCGTCACCGTGCCGAGCGGATAATGCATGGAGGACTCGGCCTAAGGGCAGCCATGCCAAGATGAAAAAGGGCCATTTATGGATGGAAGCGAGTGAACAGATGGCTTCTGGCAAAATGGGAAGCAGAATGATTTCTTCTGTGATTTCTGGCACCACATCACGTGCATCAAGCCTCGCGCTGCTGTTGCTGCTGCTCGCAGGCTGCACGACCGTGGGGCCGAATTACGT
Organism: Deltaproteobacteria bacterium; assembly: GCA_050116135.1. GTDB lineage: Bacteria > Desulfobacterota > Desulfobacteria > Desulfobacterales. Next base: position 6,481 of record JASFPF010000021.1, read on the forward strand.
CCCTCCTGAGGTTTCAGCATCTGCAGCGTGGACCACTGAGTTGAGGGATGGTCTGACCGCTGAGCAGACAGATCCGCAAACGCTGGCACATTGGTGGAAGACACTCAACGATCCAATTTTGTCGGGCCTGATCGAACAAGCCGTCGCAGGCAACCTCGACCTCAAGGAGGCGCAGGCGCGCGTTCGCGAGGCACGCGCCCGCCGCGGAATCAGCCAAGCTGATCGCTTCCCCACCATTGTAGCCACCGGTTCTGCAAGCCGAAGGCGTAGCAGCGAAGAAACCGGTGGCGGTGGGACGCGTGAGCTCTACGCAGCGGGGTTTGATGCCAGTTGGGAGCTGGATCTATTCGGCGGCATTCGCCGCTCTCTTGAGGCGGCCGAAGCCGAGCTGCAGGCGAGCGAAGAGGATTTGCGGGACGTCCTTGTCAGTCTGCTTGCTGAAGTTGCCCTGAACTATGTCGAGGTGCGTTCGTTTCAAAGCCGGTTGTCGATTGCGGAGGCGAATCTCGATGCCCAGGAGGAAACCCACAACCTCACCCAATGGCGGTTTCAGGCCGGTCTGACGACACAGCTTGACGTAGAACAAGCCAAGTACAATCTGGAGCAGACACGGTCTCAGATACCGGCGTTGCAGACGGGGCTTGAGCAGGCCAAGAACCGGCTCGCGGTGCTGCTGGGACAGCAACCCGGTTTTCTGAAGGATGCGCTGGCCGAACCCAAAGCCATCCCGGTCACTGCCCTAGATGTGGCCGTTGGGGTGCCAGCCGATGTCTTAAGACGCAGACCCGATGTGCGCAAGGCCGAGCGCCAACTGGCCGCTCAGACGGCGCAAGTCGGCGTTGCCACTGCCGACCTTTATCCCAATTTCTCCCTGATCGGGTCGATCGGATTAGAGGCCCTGTCACTGGGGAATTTGTTTTCCTCTGCCGCCCGGACATCTGCGATCGGTTCGAATATCGGGTGGACGATCTTCGACACGGGCCGCATACGGCAAAACATGAAGGTCCAAACTGCTCTGCAGGAACAGGCGCTGTTTCAATATGAGGCCGCAGTCCTCACGGCACTGGAGGAGGTCGAAAACGCGCTTGTCGCCTACGCTGACGAGCAGGTTCGGCGGCGATCGCTGCTAGAAGCGTCACAGGCTGCGCGGCGTGCCGTTGATCTGGCACAAACTCAGTATTCGTCAGGGCACATCGATTTTCAAGTCGTACTGGATGCGCAGCGCTCATTGTTATCACTCCAGGATCAGCTAGCAAGTAGCGACGCTGAGGTCACCTCCAACCTCATAACCCTTTACAAGGCCCTCGGAGGTGGGTGGACCTCCCTTGTGCCTGATAACGCCACATAGGGTCACATTTGGAAGGAATTCATGAAATCAAACACCAAGGCAGAATCCGACATTAGCCAAACCCTGGGCGTCGACCAGACCTCAGGCCACAGAAAGCACCTGAAAGGGTGGCTTCTCCTGGCTCTCCTGACAATAGCTCTCCTGACAATGGCTGTTGCGTGGAAGAGGTTAGAGAAGTCCAATTCGATTCATTACCAAACCCAGAAAGTTCAGCGGGGAGACCTAACCGTGACTGTGACTGCGACGGGCACCCTTGAGCCGACCAACCAGGTCGATGTGGGCTCTGAGGTCTCCGGGACGATCGAGACGGTCGAGGTGGACTACAATGACCAGGTGAAGGTCGGCCAGGTCCTGGCGAGGCTGGATACCGATAAGCTGTCAGCAGAGGTTCTGCAGTCAAAAGCTGCCTTGGAATCGGCCCGGGCAAGGGTTCTGGCGGCGCGGGCCACCGTCAAAGAAATGCGCAATGAACTGGCACGGTTGAACCAAGTGCGGGACTTGAGCAATAACAAGGTCCCCTCACAGCGCGACCTGGACGCGGCCGAGGCGGCCCTCGAGCGAGCGCAGGCTGATGAAGCCAGCGCCAAGGCGCAAGTCTCCGAAGCCCAGGCCGCCCTCGACTTCAATGAGACGGATTTATCAAAAGCGGTCATCCACTCACCCATTAACGGCGTCGTCCTTACGCGTAGCGTGGAACCCGGCCAGACCGTGGCTGCCTCTTTGCAGGCCCCGGTGCTGTTCACCCTGGCCGAGGACCTGACCCAGATGGAACTTCACGTGGACGTGGACGAGGCCGATGTGGGTCAGGTGCAAGAGGGACAGGAGGCCAATTTTACCGTTGATGCCTACCCGGATCGGATCTTTCCGGCGCGGATCAGACAGGTCCGTTATGGCGCCCAGACCGTGGACGGCGTGGTGACCTACGAAACCGTGTTGAACGTGGACAACTCGGATCTGTCCCTGCGGCCGGGGATGACTGCAACGGCAGACATCACCGTGAAGAAAGTCGGAAACGCCATCCTGGCGCCCAATGCTGCGCTGCGTTTTAGCCCACCCATGAAGGAGCAGGAGGCCCCATCCAACGGCAGCAGTTTAGTGAGCAAACTCCTGCCAGGGCGGCCCCGGTCCTGGTCGAAACAGCGCAAAGACGCGACCGCTGATAACAAACACCAGCGCATCTGGACGCTACGGGATGGTCAACTGATCCCCATTGCTGTGACGATAGGGGCGACCGATGGCAGCATGACAGAGCTTACCAGTGGTGACATCGATCCCGGGACAGCGCTTGTAGTTGATACAGTGAGAGCGCACTGATGAATACGACCGCTTCCAACCAAAACGGCAATCGCCCCCTCATCGAGTTGCAGGACGTGAGCAAGGTATATGGTGCGGGTGCCGCCGCCATGCACGCGTTGCGGAGAATCGACTTGTCCATCGACCAAGATGAATTCGTCGCCGTGATGGGACCAAGCGGATCGGGCAAGTCTACTTGCATGAATATCCTGGGCTGTTTGGATACGCCGACCGTGGGAGCCTACCTTTTCGAAGGTGTTGACGTTGGTAGGCTGTCCCGCGACCAGCGTGCGGTGTTGCGTCGTCATTATCTGGGGTTTGTGTTTCAGGGCTATAACCTCCTCAACCGCACCTCCGCTTTGGAGAACGTGGAACTGCCCTTAATCTATCGAGGCGTTCCTGCCACTGAGCGGCGCGAGCGGGCCGAACAGACCCTTGAAGCAGTGGGCCTGAAGGGATGGGAATCACACACGCCCGGCGAACTCTCCGGTGGGCAGCAGCAGCGGGTTGCCATTGCTCGAGCCATCGTTACGAGCCCAAAAGTCCTACTGGCCGATGAGCCCACCGGCAACCTGGATTCCTCTCGCAGTCGTGAAATCATGGAGCTTCTCACGAGGCTCAACCAAGAGCGCCGTATCACCATTGTGATGGTGACTCATGAGCGTGACATGGCAGCCTATGCGACACGAGTCATTTGCTTTCTCGATGGCGCTATCCACTCTGAAAAGCAAAATGGGGGGACTTCTGAATGATTTGGGAGACGATTCTGCTCGCCTTGCGGCAAATCCGCCGCAACGTTATGCGCTCATCGCTGACCATTCTAGGCATCGTCATCGGGGTTTCTGCCGTCATCACCATGGTGACCTTAGGCGGCGGGGCCACGGCGAAGGTGACCTCGGATATCGCCAAACTGGGCACCAATCTGCTCCTGGTTAGACCCGGCCAAGGGCATCGCGGTCCTGGCGGAACGCGCTCAATGGCCGACATGTTTGAGGTGGGCGACGCTGAAGCGATTGCTCGGGAGATCTCCGGACTTTCTGCAGTGGCGCCAATGGCATCTCAAACCACACAAGCGATTTATGAAAACGAAAACTGGTCTACCACAGTGACCGGCAGCCACAACACCTATTTGGAGGTCCGAAACTGGCAGCTTGAAAAGGGACGCCAATTCACAGGCGGTGAGCTGCGGGCTGGCAAGGCGGTTTGTATCTTAGGGGCCACGGTGCGCAACGAACTTTTTGGTGGCTTGGATCCTTTGGGCGCTACCATCCGGCTGGAAAAGCTCGCCTGCCAAGTCATCGG
>JASFPF010000022.1:0-10218 GCA_050116135.1 Deltaproteobacteria bacterium
GCGCTGCCGGCCCTGCATTGAAGTTATAGATTCTTCCTTTCATTTCAACCTCCTGCGTTTTGTGGCGACGCTATAGAGAAAGGCCTTGGGTGTCAAGGGAAAAACTGGCGACTTGGGCGTTCGCCTCTTGACAAAGCATCCGCGTTGGAAGTAAGAAAGCACGTCTGGAATATCTAACCTGGAGAAGCCAGAACCGAAGAAAAACAACAATCACGAAAGCCCAAAAGTACGAAGACACGAAATTTTGGCTTTTTTTCTTTTTCGTGCATTAGCAATTAGCTTTTGAATTTTCTGACACAAAAAGCATAGACTTCATTGCTTAGGGACTAAAAGCCGTTAAAGGAGAAGCAACATTGAAGGTCTTAGTGAGCGACAAACTGGCAGATGTTGGTATCAAGATGTTTGAAGAAGCCGAGGGTATTGATGTCGACGTGAAGGTTGGCCTTCCGCCCGAGGAGTTAAAGGCCGTCATCAAAGACTATGATGCATTGGTTATCAGGAGTGCCACGAAGGTCACCGAGGACCTGCTGAAAGCAGCGGTTCGGTTAAGGGTCATAGGAAGAGCCGGCATCGGGCTCGACAATGTGGACATCCCTCAAGCCACCAAGCGAGGCATCGCGGTCATGAACACCCCTGAGGGCAACGTGGTGACAACGGCCGAGCACGCCGTTGCCATGATGCTTGCCCTCTCTAGGAATATCCCCCAAGGGACTTCGACCTTGAAGGCCGGTCGGTGGGAAAAGAAAAACTTGCAGGGCAAAGAGATCTTTAACAAGACCCTGGGGGTCCTCGGCTATGGTCGCATCGGTAGCATTGTGGCGGACCGGGCCCGGGGGCTCAAGATGCATGTCATCGTACACGACCCCTATGCGAATCAGGAACTGTTAGAACAAGCAGGTTTTGCCCTGGTTTCCCTGGAAGAATTCTACAGGCGTTCTGACTACATCACTATTCATGTGCCCAAGATGAAAGAGACGATTAACCTCATCAACAAAGAGGCCTTCGCCCAGATGAAGCCCGGTGTGATGATCATCCACTGCGCCCGGGGCGGTATCGTCAATGAACAAGACTTGGCCGATGCCCTTCGGTCGGGACAAGTGGGAGGGGCGGCCCTGGATGTCTTTGAAACCGAGCCCCCGGGCCCCTCCTCCCTGTTCGAATTCGATAACGTCATTTGCACCCCTCACCTGGGCGCATCAACGGTCGAGGCTCAGACCAATGTGGCCGTGGCTGTAGCAGAGCAGATCATCCGTTACCTCCAGGCCGGAACGATCATCAATGCCGTCAATGTCCCTTCTGTAACGGGTGAATTGTTGACTAAACTCCAGCCCTATTTGACCCTGGCCGAACGCATGGGTTGTCTCCAGGCCCAGCTGGCTGAAGGGGCTATACAGGCAGTCACCGTGAAGTATTCGGGAGATTTCTTGGGCCTTGACATGACCCCGGTGACCACGGCTGCCTTGAAGGGGTTGCTGGCCTTGTTTGTCAAAGATGATGTGAACTTCATCAATGCCTCCGTCATTGCCAAAGAACGAGGCATCAAAGTCACGGAGTCGCGCAGTGCGGGGGCGGAAGATTTCACGAATCTCATCACAATCGAGGCAACCGCTGCTGAAGGGTCCAACACGATTTCTGGGACCATATTTGGAAAGCACGAACCGCGAATTGTCCGGGTGAACACCACCAGGGTCGATGTCGTGCCCGAAGGTCACGTTCTTCTTATCCATAATGCGGACAAGCCGGGCGCCATTGGCAGCATCGGAACGCTGCTGGGAAAACACAACATCAATATTGCTCGGATGCATGTGGGTCAGGAAAAGGACGGCGGCCGAAACGTCATCTTCCTGGACACAGATACGCCTACACCCCCTGAGACGATCGAGGAGCTTCGGAGCCTTCCTCTGGTGAAATCGGTCACGCCCCTCGAGTTATCGTGCCTGTAACAGATCTCTGTCTCCAGAGCACCCGTGTGTTCAGACAATCCCTGCCCATGGCCAACCCTTGAGAAAAGGCGACCCACCAAGGGACCGTCGTCTTGACAACCTAACCTACAATACCTATAAATATAGGATCTGGCAGTCCATCGGGATCCCTGCACATTCTTGAAGGGAAAGGGAAGGAAGGAGGCAGATATGGCCGAAGAAGAAAAGGGCTTCGTCATAAAGGACAAGCGAACGTTTTCATCGGAGACGGGGGAACCCCGGCCAGAGGAATCAGAAGAGGCCAAAGAAAAAGCCGACAAAAGGGAAGCCCCGGCTCCCGAATCTGAATCAGAAGCTGAAGAGCAAGCCCCACTTCCTGAGGTGAACTTTGCTACTTTTGTCTTTTCCCTTAGCTCATCGGCCATCCTCCATTTTGGTGAAATACCAGACCCCACAACCGGCACAAAGAAAAAGAACCTTCCTCTGGCCAAACAGACCATTGATATCTTGGCCATGCTGGAAGAAAAAACCAAAGGCAATCTTGCCGATGATGAAAGCCAACTTCTCAAAAATATCCTATACGACCTTAGAATGCGCTACGTGAGGGAAAGATCGTAGCTCTTTTTTCTTCAAGTATCGGAGTCTGTCACGGAAGGAGAAATATGTATGAATCCAATCAAACCAAGTAATACCAACACATGGCGTATGGGCTTTGCAGCCGTTGCGGTCGTTTTGATTCTGACCGGCATGTTCTTGGCCGCGGGTTTTGATGTTACCAAGGACACCTCGGCATCAAATCCACCGCTGTCGATCATGGTCCCCAGCAGTTTTTCGGAGGTGGCCAAAGCGGTCAGCCCAGCCGTGGTGAATATTCGAACCGAAAAGGTGGTCAAAGGGGGCGGGCCAACCTTCAGGCACTTTCAAAGCCCTTTTGGCAAGGAAGATCCCTTTCACGATTTCTTTGAAAAGTTTTTCTGAGATAGGCCCCAGCGAGAGTTCAAGGAGCGAAGCCTCGGCTCAGGGTTTATCATCGACCAAGCAGGGCACATTGTTACCAACAATCATGTGATAGAGAACGCAGAAAAGATCAAGATAAAGTTGACAAACGGTAAAGAATTTAACGCTGAAATTGTTGGACGCGATCCCAAGACCGACATCGCTTTGGTAAAGGCAAAAGGCTTGGAAGGTTTTGAGACTATCAAGCTGGGTGACTCGGATGACGTAGAGGTCGGCGAGTGGGTGGTGGCTATCGGGAGCCCTTTTGGACTGGAACACACGGTCACCGCAGGGATTGTCAGTGCCAAGGGCCGCGTGATCGGCTCTGGACCTTACGACGATTTCATTCAAACCGATGCATCCATTAATCCCGGAAACAGTGGTGGGCCCCTTGTGAACATGAATGGAGAAGTGGTGGGCATCAATACAGCCATTGTTTCTAGAAGTGGTGGTAACGTTGGGATTGGCTTTGCCATCCCTGCCAACCTGGCCAGGGGGATCATTGAGCAGCTTCAGACGTCGGGGGCTGTGACCAGGGGTTGGCTTGGCGTCAGCATTCAGGACCTTACCCCAGAGCTTGCTGACTATTATGGTTTGAAGGATGGAAAAGGGGCCCTTGTCGGTGAAGTATTCGAAGGAGATCCGGCTGACAAGGCGGGTATCAAGGCAAAAGACGTCATCATTGAAGTGGATGGCAAAAAAATTGAAGACAGCAGGGATCTTTCCCGCACGATTGCAGAGGTTCCTGTGGGCAAGAAACTGACGGTCAAGGTGCTCAGAGAAGGCAAAGAGCGTACCTTCCGTGTCAAGATCGTCAAACGCACGGATGAAAAAGAGACGCTCGCCATGAAAGGGCCCAGGGAAGAGACCGATCTGGGCATGACCGTTTCTCCTCTGACGCCACAGCTGGCCAGGCAATTCAATCTCTCCGAAACCGAAGGCGTTGTGGTGGTGGGCGTGGAAAAAGGCGGCCCCGCGGACCAGGCCGAGGTTCAAGAAGGCGACCTCATCCTGGAGATAGATCGCAAGGCCATAACGACCCTTGAGGACTATCATGCGCTCATAAAAAGAGTTAAGGAGGGCGAAACGGTTTCCCTGCTGGTAAGGAGACGAACAGGCTTTGTCGCGCTTACCATCACCAAATAGGTTGGCCCGTTGAGTCCGTTAAAGCTGGTTCTGAAACGCCAAGACTGATGAACTCGTAAAAAGTTTTTTGTGAGCGATATTGAGCATTTTGGGAAAAAAGCACTTGAGGCGTTCAGCGTTAAGAAATGCTAACTGTTTGAGGGCGTTAGCCCGAGTTTTAGCATTTTAACTGAACATCCCAAGTGCGCCCAAAATGTTCACGGAGCGAATAAAATTGACTTTTTACGAGACCGTCAAGACTGGTAGATAGCGGGCAAAGCCGACTGAACGGGAGATATGAAACCCCTGGTCATACCCTCACCCGCCAAGATCAACCTTTTTTTGCGAGTCGTTGGAAAACTGCCAACCGGCTATCATGAGCTCGTCACCCTCATGTGCCGTGTTGATCTCTTTGACACCCTCACCTTATCTTTTGATCAGCCTGCCATCAGCGTCCGCTGCACCCACCCCGAGGTCCCTGAAGGGCCGACGAACCTGGCTTACAAGGCAGCCGTGCTTTTTTTTGAGGCCCTGTCCAGGCGGGAGGGCGTGGCCATCTTCATCGAAAAGCTGATCCCTGTAGCCGCCGGCTTAGGCGGTGGAAGCAGTAATGCGGCTGCCGTGTTCATGGGATTGAACCAGCACTACGGCTTTCCTTTTAACACCAAAGACCTCATGGACATGGGGGTGAAGGTGGGTGCCGATGTCCCCTTTTTTCTCCTCAGGCATACGGCTGTTGCAAGAGGGATCGGGGAGGATCTGGAGCCATTTGACGGGATGCCCCCCTGGTCGGCGGTCCTGGTTTGCCCGAAATGCCAAATATCCACGGCATGGGTCTACGAACACCTAAATTTACGATTGACAAATTGTGAAGAAAATTATAACGTTTCTCCGTTTCTGGAGGATCTTTCCAAGCTCAAAGATTTTTTGTGTAATGATTTAGAGCAAGTAACCGTCGGACAGTTTCCAGAAATAAATACCATCAAGACGGCCCTCCTTGATCTGGGCGCTGAGGGGGCCCTTATGTCTGGAAGCGGACCGGCTGTGTTTGCGCTGTTTCAGGACCCGCAACAAGCCTCGCTGGCCTTTAAGAGGACCGAGCAACAAGGACGATGGGACGTGTTTCTCGTCAAGTTGTTGCTCCCTTGATACGGACCGTGCTGGGGTGTCGTCAAGCGGTAAGACAAGGGCCTTTGGAGCCCTCATTCGGAGGTTCGAATCCTCCCACCCCAGCCACCTTGAAAGGTTATTGGTCAAAGGCTGTGTCGATGTGATGACTTATATTTATAAGATATCCTGGCAAAAGTGGGCAGTAACCGATGCATAGCCTTGTCGTGTTTGCAGGCAACTCTAATCCCCAACTGGCCAGGGAGATTTGCCGTCACATAGGAATCAAGTTGGGCGAAGCCCAAGTCAAGACATTCAGTGACGGCGAAATCCAGGTGGAAATTAGTGAAAACGTGCGTGGCAAGGACGTTTTTGTCTTACAGTCTACGTGCGCCCCTGTGAATGACCATTTGGTGGAACTGCTCATGATGATAGATGCCTTCAAGCGCTCATCGGCGCAGCGGATTACGGCGGTCATTCCCTACTACGGTTATGCCCGGCAGGACAAGAAGGTGGCCCCCCGGGTACCCATCAGCGCAAAACTGGTAGCGGACTTACTCACGGTGGCCGGTGCGCGCCGCGTCATCACCATGGATCTTCATGCCGGGCAAATCCAGGGCTTTTTTGACATCCCGGTGGACAATCTTTTTGCAGCCCCAGTCCTATTGGAACATATCAAAAAGAATTTTCGCAACGATACGGTGATTGTCTCCCCAGATGCAGGGGGTGTGGAAAGAGCGCGGGCCTTTGCCAAGCGCCTTCACACCCAGCTGGCCATCATCGATAAACGAAGGCCTGCGCCCAACAAGGCAGAGGCCATGCATGTGGTGGGCGATGTCAAGGGGAAGACGGCCATTATCCTGGATGATATGGTGGATACGGCAGGGACCCTCACCGAAGCAGCCTCGGCCTTGAAGGCCCACGGTGCTATGGAAATTCATGCTTGTTGCGCCCACGCGGTGCTGTCGGGTCCTGCTGTGGATCGTATCACTGACTCGGAGATAAAGACCCTTGTGGTGACCAATACCAACCCTTTAAGCGAAACGGCCAAGAGATGTGACAAGATCCGGGTGGGTTCCGTATCAAAACTTCTGGCCGAGGCGATTCACCGCTCCCATACGGGAAGCTCGGTGAGTTCCCTTTTTGTATGACAAAAGAATTTAGGGAGGAAGATTTCATTGGAAACATTCGATCTTAAGGCGAGTGAACGAAAGGGCACTGGCAAGGGCGTCGCACGGGAACTCAGGCGCCAGGGCCTCATTCCAGCCGTGCTGTACGGTCCCGCAACGGCGTCCATAGCCCTGACCGTCTCTGCCCAAGACCTTGAGAAGGTCTATGAGAAAAGCGGAGGGGATAACGTCATATTGAATCTGATTATTGAAAACGGCGGCACCCAAAACAAGACCGCCATGATCAAAGAGGTGCAGACCTCTCCTTTGACGAGCCAGTATCTTCACATCGATTTTTACGAAATATCCTTGGAAAAGGAAATCACGGTTAAGGTTCAGGTTGAACCCACCGGTAAATGCAAAGGGGCTGAAAGCGGCGGGTTGCTACAACTCATTCGCTATGAGTTGGATGTATCCTGTCTGCCCGGGGACATCCCCGGCAAGATCGAGGTGGATGTGTCCGATCTAGATATCGGAGACTCATTGCACGTGGAAGAAATCGATGTGGGGGAAAAGGTAAAGCTTGTATATGACAGCAACTTTACGGTGGTCACGGTAGTAGCACCGACGGTCGAGGAGGAAGAGGTTGTCGAAGAGGAATTGGAGGAAGCTGAGGAGCTTCCAACTGAGGCCGAAGCCGAAGAAGAGACTGACAACAAGTAGAATATAGATGTCGGAGGATCGGTTTCGCCTGATCGTAGGACTGGGCAACCCGGGGGAAGAATATCGATATACCCGCCACAACATGGGATTTGTGGTGGTAGATCGGCTTGCAGAAGCGCATCAACTCCCTTTGGATAAACACAAATTCGACGTCGTCTTTGGACGCGGCAAAGTGGGGAGCCAGCCGGTCATCCTGGCCCAGCCCATGACCTTCATGAACCGATGTGGGCCGGCCGTGAGAGATTTGGCCCGCTTTTTCAAGTTTAGCGCGCAAGACGTGTTAGTCATCCACGATGACATAGATCTTGTCTTTGGCAAAATCAAAATTAAAGAGAAAGGAGGCGATGGAGGACATAACGGTGTGAAGTCTCTGACCGAGGCGTGGGGGAGCGGTGCATTTACCCGCCTCCGCATCGGCATCGGGCGTCCGCAAACCCAGCAAGCAGTCAGGGCCTATGTACTGGGCGGATTTGACGCCCAACAGGAGGCGCTCTTGGAGGATGTGATCGTCAGGGCACAAGATGCGGTGGAGACCATACTCTTCAAGGGGGTACGAGAGGCGATGAATCAGTTTCATGGCAAAACCATTTCAGAAAGTAATGTTGGGAGGAGACTATGACTGCAGTTATGAGTAATGTAGAGCTTTATTGTACACTGGTGGGTGTGGTAGGCGTCGTTTTCGCGCTGCTGATGGCCGCCGCTGTCAAAAGCGCCCCAGCCGGGGACGAGAAAATGAACGAAATCGCTGACGCGGTCAAGGAAGGGGCCATAGCCTACCTGAACCGTCAGTTAAAGACGGTTTTTGTTGCCGCTGCCGTGATCGTCGTCGTCATCGGGGCGACCCTTGGGATGACGACCGCCATCGGCTTCATTATCGGGGCCGCGGCTTCTTACTGTGCAGGCTACATCGGCATGCGTGTATCAGTCATTGCCAATGTGCGCACGGCAGAGGCCTCCAGGAAGGGGCTGGCAGCCGGGCTTTCCCTGGCCTTTAAGGGCGGGACCGTTACAGGGATGATCGTGGCAGGCCTGGCGCTTACATCCGTGGCCGGCTATTACACAATGACCCATGACATCAAGGCCCTGGTAGCCCTCGGTTTTGGCGGGAGCCTGATTTCCATCTTTGCCCGGCTCGGCGGCGGTATCTTCACCAAGGGTGCAGACGTGGGGGCAGACCTCGTGGGCAAAGTCGAGGCTGGGATCCCTGAAGATGATCCCAGAAATCCCGCAACCATTGCCGACAACGTGGGGGACAATGTGGGCGACTGCGCGGGCATGGCCGCAGACCTCTTTGAGACCTATGCCGTGACAGCCGTGGCTGCCATGCTGCTGGCCCATCTCCTTTTTCCGGAGGCCAAGGTCGGGGCTGAGATGTACCATCAGGCCGTGACCTTCCCGCTGGCGCTGGGCGCTGTCTCCATTGTAGCTTCCATGATTGCCAGCTTCTTTGTAAGGCTTGGCACCAGCCAGTACATCATGGGCGCCCTTTACAAGGGGATGTTTGGTTCAGCTATTCTCGCTGGTATCGGGTTTTACCCTTTAACCAAAAAGATGATGGCGGGATCGGAGATTGCCTTCATGAACCTTTATCTCTGCACGCTGATCGGTCTGGTCCTGACCGTGGGCATCGTCATCGTGACCGAATACTATACCGGGGTACGAGGTCCGGTGAAGGGGATCGCCCAGGCCTCTACCACGGGCCATGGCACGAACATCATTGCTGGGCTTGCGGTTAGTATGCAGTCCACAGCGATTCCGGTCATTCTAATTTGTGCCTCTATCTATGCTTCTTATCACTTGGCAGACCTTTTCGGCATCGCCCTGGCCGCCATGAGCATGCTGTCCATGACCGGTATGGTTATTGCCATTGACGCCTACGGACCTATTACCGACAATGCCGGCGGTATCGCTGAGATGGCGGAGATGGATGAAAGTGTCCGTGCAGTCACTGATCCCTTGGATGCGGTTGGAAACACCACCAAGGCCGTGACCAAGGGCTATGCCATCGGTTCAGCCGGTCTGGCGGCCCTGGTGCTCTTTGCCGCTTATATCCAGGATCTTAAGGAAGTGGGACATACCGCTGCTGCTGGTGGTGCCTTTGAGGCCTTGACCTTTGATCTTGGCAACGTGGATGTGATCATCGGCCTTTTCATCGGCGGGCTCCTTCCGTATCTCTTTGCCTCTATTGCCATGATGGCAGTGGGAAAAGCTGGAGGCCAGGTCGTCGTCGAGGTTAGGCGGCAATTCCGGGAAATCCCGGGGATCATGGAAGGTACGGCAAAACCGGACTATGCTCGCTGCGTGGATATCGTGACCCGTTTTGCCTTGAAGGAGATGATTGTGCCGGCCCTTATTCCGGTGGTTGTGCCGGTTATTGTCGGTTTGTTTCTTGGGCCAGTTGCACTGGGTGCCGTGCTGATCGGTAGTATCATCACAGGTGTCTTTGTGGCGATCTCCATGACCACAGGAGGCGCAGCATGGGATAATGCCAAGAAGTATATCGAAGACGGTCACCTTGGCGGTAAGGGGAGTGAGTCCCACAAGGCCGCTGTCACGGGCGACACGGTCGGCGATCCGTACAAGGACACGGCAGGACCGGCCATTAACCCGATGATCAAGATCTTAAACGTTGTAGCCCTGCTGATGGTGCCGTTCTTGATCTAAACACAGCATCAGCTATTTAGGTATAATACAAAAGGATTGGTGCGGTGACCGCACCAATCCTTTTTTTATAGAATCTGCAACTGTTTCAAGAAGCGAGAGTTTCCTTCCCAAAAGAACATCTAGTCGTGTCTCAGGAGTTCCTTTAGAAAGCAACCTGTTGCCATCAAGCCATTTTCCGGGCTCCGTGAGCATTTCCGGGACGTCAGCTTTGTTTTGTTGAACCGCGAAAGCGAGCGCTAACCCCGCCGCTTGCTGCGGGGTTAGCGGGCGTATCTAAAATGGCAAACTTCCTTACGGTGCGATCTAGTACGTGAACACGTAGATGGGTCAAAAACCTCATACCAAAGAGCGAGACGAGGTTATGCGAAGATCTCATCGTGACTAATCACAGTTACTTCTGAGACACGACACGAGGTGGACAAAGAAATGGTTATTTGGCTACAAAGAAACTCTGCATGATCTTGCTGAATTCTTCTCCACGCCACGTCGAGGAGGGGCTTGTTGCGTCAGATACGAGAATGTCTTGTCTCAAAAAAGGCAAAAAATCAGAGACTCCAGGGATAATGACTCTT
>JASFPF010000023.1:0-10088 GCA_050116135.1 Deltaproteobacteria bacterium
CCCTATGGCCTTGTATGCAGACGGAGACTTCATGACGACGACACCGTTTCGTCTCGAGGTCATGCCAAGGCACCTCAATGTGATCGTAGGGCCTGCTTCATCCTGATGCTTGCCTTCGTTCTTTTTTAATGCGTTTATTCATGGCTATTTGCCCAGAGCATTCAAGACGAGTGTTATGGGCCTCTCTTCCTCGCTCTTGCCGGCAAACCTGATGGGGCCCGGCCTTCTGTATTCGTCCTTTTCAGGCACAGCCCCGAGCCATTTGTCTCTAAATGCCTTTGCGATTTTAAAAGCGGGAGCATTGACATCCACCACGCTTTTTTCCAAGACCAGTGACAACTTCCCCTTTCTTTCTTCAAGATGCATCAGAGGAGCGATGGGGATCCCGATAGGTTCCCAACTGGAAAAGCCTTTTTCTAGGTTCTTGATGGCTGCCATCTGACCGGTTGCCCCATTGGCAATAAGGCTGAAGACGGTTAATCCCAGGTTGTAGGCGTACATGCAGTCGAATCGGGTTGGATCACTTCCCCTGCCATCGTAGCCGTAGAAATGGATCTGGGTCTTGAACTTGGGAACCGATTTTTTGAAGATCTTCTCAATAGGGCCAGGGATCCTCTCATTTTCCTTAATAGCGCCTTCCTGGATCAAGGCCTGTTGGAGCCTTCTCTGTGATATGATGGATGTCTTTACCATCAGGAATTCGGCATCATCATAGTTTTCAAACAGGATAGGTCCGAAATAATCAGGGTCCAGGCCCCCGTTTTCCAGCGTTTTTCTGTAATACGATTTCTCTATCCCGATTTTGTAGGTCCCTTGTTCCTTTAAGATCTTGAGATAGTCTTTAACCAGCCCCATGATGACCTTGTCGGTCTCAACCTGGGAAAACTGGAAATTTCCATGGCTGTCCCTTTCCGTCAGGAGGCCTTCCCGGAAGAATGCGGGGATATCATCAAAGAGGTCATCGTCGCGTGTGTTCCAGATGGTGAAGGAAGGATCTTCCCGTGAACGCCTTGCCAGTTTCCGCAAGTATTCCAGTTTGTCGCTGAGAAGGGGAAAATCCGTGTGGAAATCCGTATCGTGCATTTCGTTATATTCGGCGATAATAACATTCAGTTTTGTGATAAAGACCCGTATCTCATTGATAAATTCCAGGACACCTTCAGGTATCACAATGACACCATAGTTTTTCCCAACAGCGGCCCTCTTTACAATGCCCTCACAAAGCACGCGGGACAGATGCCGCAAGGTCATGCCGTAGGCCGTATGATCTATGGTTCCCTTTTTTTCTGCTTTTTCGATTCTTTTTTTGTCCACGTAATCGGCGAGGTCCTCGCCGATCAGGGTGATATTTGCGTGGGTTTGCAGGGCGACCTCAAGGGCCAGATGACTTGCAACCCTGCCCATCACCTTGCAAATGTGCCAGTATTTGACATCAGAGGTGCTATCTGTGCACAGATTACTTATCTCGTTAGCAAAGGCCCGGGCAGCCGTATGAAAGCCAAAGGACATGGCACACAGAACATGACCGTCTTCATCTCTCACCTGTATATCACCATCGATGGTCTTGGGAACCCCAAGGACCTGAACGCCATCTTCAAACATCTCCTCTGCCAGAAATGCGGCATTTGTGTTTGAATCATCACCTCCCACGATCACAAGGGCCTCCAGTTTGAGGGTTTTGCACGTCTCCTTGGACAGGGCCATCTTCTCTTCGTTATCTATCTTCGTCCGTCCGGTCATGATCATGCCAAAACCTCCGAGGTTTCTATAGGCATCAACAAGACTTTTAGTGAGTTCCTTGGCTTCATTTTCGATAATTCCGTCCGGTCCTAGCAAAAAACCGTATATTTTTGTGTCTGGGTTGGCCTGCTTGGCAGCATCAAAGAGGCCTGCTATGACATTATGACCACCGGGTGCAGGTCCTCCAGAGAACACGATACCTATGTTACGCTTCTTGCTGTATTTCTCTTTAAAAGATTCTTCCGGGGACTCAAGGCCCACGACGACCTGAACTTTATTATCGATAATACTTGGCAACGCCTTTCTTGCTTCCCTGTCAACGGAGAATCTATAACTTGAATTTTCCCGTAAGGCCGTATAGGGCCTGGAGAAAACCTCACATTTTTCGGGGGCGTACGCTCTTCTTTCAATCAATTCCTGGTTGATATTGCTGATTACCTTCTGCACTTCCGGCTTTTTGATAAGATCTTCAATGCTTATGGTCTCTTTGTCTGACATGGGCAACCTCCATATCAAGGGTTGAAGTAACGTAAGATAATGATAAGAAGGCACTTTTCAATGGAAGGAGTGTAGGTGTAACGGGCCTGTGTGTCAAGGGATAAACGCAGCATCAGAACCCCCTCGCCTTTGCCGGCCTTCTCTTTCGGGCGGGGAGCTTTACATCTTAAGGGTGCCTCTAAAAATTAGGATACCGGCCCGAGTTCAAGGCATGCGAAAATTTTAACCGCAGGAATACTCGTAGTATTTCGAGGATTACAATTTAAGCATAACGCAGAAATCGAGTTGATAGACAATTTTTAGAGGTGGCCTTAAACATGGGGTCCTTGACTGTATCCAGTATTGCTGTTAGTCTTCCGTGGGGTTCCGAGATATCAGAGCCCTTGAGTCGAATCCTTTTTTGGACTTGGGTTAATGCTGGCCGGTGAGGCACATGACCTTTTAATTTATGGGTACATGACAGGGAGGGATGGACATGACAGACTTGAAAGGATGGATGGTGTTTTGGGGGTCTTTGGCTCTAGTGGCTCTTTTCGTGATGTCTACGGGATGTGCCAGCCTAAAGAAGGACACCACGGGCCTAGAAGAAGCAGAGCCAGAGGTAACCAGGCAGGTTGAGGAGCCCGAACCGCTTTACTATGATTTTGAAGATGTTCTGGTTCCCATAGAACTCAAGGTGGACAAGAAGAAGTCTTTTGTTTATCACGCCCCTGGTTTCACAGCCGGTATCCTTGCTCTGTCGGGACGGACGGAGATCAATTCCCTTATCCGATTTTTTGAAAACAACATGGCAAAGGATAACTGGCGTCTAGTCAGTTCATTCAAGTCGCCCCGTACGATCATGTTTTTCAACAAGGCGAATCGTAGCTGCATCATCAACATCACCGAGAAATCATTCAAGACGGACGTAGAAATCTGGGTGGCCCCGTCTGTGGAAGGCACAGAATCCACCTTGTTGAAGTAACCCAATAGGCAATACCTATGACGTGAACGGGAAAAGGAATTTGTCACAGGGAACATGCCGGATCCACTGAAGGACAAAGAGATCGTCGTGGGTGTCTGTGGCGGGATTGCCGCATATAAGGCGGCAGACTTTCTCAGGGTTCTGGTCAAATCCGGCGCCCACACGCGGGTTATCATGACCAAGGCCGCCCAGGCCTTTGTCGGGCCTGTGACCTTTGAGGCCCTCTCAGGCCATCCCGTCTGGACTCAGATGTTCGAGGGCCGCCGAGACAGTGCCTTCAGACACATCCAATGGGCCGAGGAGACGGATGCGGCGGTGATTATACCAGCCACGGCCAATGTCCTTGGCAAGATGGCCCATGGCATTGCTGACGATCCTCTGACAACCTTTGCTTTGGCGCTTAGGGCGCCCATGCTGGTTTGTCCGTCCATGAATGTCCGCATGTATGAAAATGCCGTGGTGTTGGATAACATCAAGCGGCTTCGCCACATGGGCATCCATGTTGTCGATCCTGAGATTGGGTCGCTGGCCTGTGGCGACGAGGGCGCGGGGCGTCTGCCCCGTATTGAGACCATAGCAGAGCGGCTCAGGTCCTTGGTCTCTCCCCGGGACCTGGCCGGAGAGAAGGTGCTGGTCACGGCAGGGCCTACCCAGGAGCTCATGGATCCAGTGAGGTTCATAAGCAATCCCTCCTCGGGCAAGATGGGATACGCCCTGGCCCGTTGCGCCCGCAGACGGGGGGCAAAGGTCCTTTTGATCAGTGGCCCAACGGTTCTTGCCGACCCTGACGGTGTGACGGTAATTCGGATCCAGACGGCCCAAGAGATGTTTGATGCCGTCATGGCCCATGGGGATCAGAACACCGTGATCGTGAAGGCTGCAGCCGTATCCGACTGGAGGCCAGCCGGGGTTTTTCAACACAAACTAAAAAAGGCAGAGGTGGCGAAGCCTCTCTCCATCGAAAAAACGGTGGATATCCTGCAAGCCCTGGGAGAGAGAAAGAAAGCCCAAATTTTAGTCGGTTTTGCTGCCGAGACCAAAGACTTACAAAAAAACGCCCGAGCGAAGTTGGTTGCAAAGAACCTGGACCTGATCGTGGCCAACCCCGTCGGGCAGAAAGATTCGGGATTTGGTTCGGACATGAACCAGGTGGAACTTTTTTACGCAGATGGGCGTACAGAGGCGATCCCGCTTATGGACAAAGAGGCCCTTGCCGACGTCCTCTTGGACAGAGTGGTGCAGATAAAAAACGCCTTAAAGGCGTCATCGGAGATCAATGACCGATCAGCAGATCAACACTGATTTCAGCCGGGAAATATGTGAAATCGCCCAGGACCTTCAAGGATATTTGCAATATCTGAAACGGTTGGGATACAAGGGTGTTCCCTTGTCTGAAGGGTCTGTGAAAATCTTGGAACAGATGAACAAAGGGGCACGAGACGAGACGCTTGATACGATCCGCGAGGATCTCGGTGACTGCCGCCGGTGCAGACTCCACAAGGGGCGAAAGCATATCGTTTTTGGGTTGGGAAACCCACAGGCCCGATTGGTCCTTGTGGGTGAAGGCCCAGGCTATGAGGAAGATTTGCATGGCCTGCCTTTTGTGGGTCAGGCAGGTCAACTGCTCACCAAGATCCTTAAGGCGATTCACCTGGAGCGGGAGGACGTCTATATCGGCAATATCATAAAGTGCCGCCCCCCAAAGAACCGGAACCCGGAACCTGAGGAGATCGCCGCCTGTCTCCCTTTTCTCCAACGTCAGATTAGGGCTATCAGGCCAAAATTGATATGTGCCCTGGGCACTTTTGCTGCCCAAACACTGCTTCAAACCCAAACACCCATATCCCGTTTGCGTGGCCATTTTCAGGCCTATGAGGGTATTCCCGTCCTTCCTACGTATCACCCGGCTTTTCTCCTCCGCAACCCTGCCAAGAAGCGTGACGTTTGGGAGGATATGCAGAAACTTCAGGCGGCCTATGAACAAGGTTAGTCATATTCTCATTGGGGTCCTTGTTGCCACTCTGCTTCTGTGGGCGTGTCCACTGGGAGCCCGGGGGGCCAAGGGAGAGGTCTATGTGGTCAAGGTGTCTGGCACCATCAATCCCGGCCTTGCCGAGTACCTCATAAGAAGCATGGAAAAGGCCTCCAGAGAAGAGGCTGGCTGTCTTGTGATTCAGCTCGATACCCCGGGCGGTCTGGCGCTGTCCATGCGTTCTATCGTTATGGCCATGTTGTCGTTAGAGATTCCCGTGATCGTTCACGTCTCGCCGAGTGGGGCTCGGGCAGCCTCTGCTGGTGTGATGATCACCCTGGCAGCTGACGTTGCGGCCATGGCCCCGGGCACGAATATGGGCGCGGCGCACCCAGTGAACCTCGGTCAAAAAAAGATGGACGAGACCATGGCCGACAAGGTCGTCAATGACATGGTGGCCTATACCAAAAGCATTGCAGAAAAACGGGGTCGAAACAGCGAGTGGGCTGAAAAGGCGATTCGTGAAAGTGTCTCTGTGACAGAGAAGGAGGCCCTGGAGCTGAAGGTCATTGACCTGGTTGCAGAGGATCTGGACGACCTGCTTGCAAAGATCGATGGTCGAGAAATAAAAGATAAGGGAACCCTGCACACCAAAGGGATGAAACGGGTGGTGCTGACTGAAAGCCTCAGGGACAAGATCCTCAAGACCTTGAGCGATCCGAACATCGCCTATCTCCTGATGATGATCGGCCTTGCCGGCCTCTATTTTGAGCTTTCCCATCCCGGCGCCATTTTCCCGGGTGTGATCGGAGCCATGTCTTTGATTCTAGCCTTCTTTGCCTTTCAGACACTCCCGGTGAACTATGCGGGGATCTTGCTGATTGCCCTGGCCATCATCCTGTTTGTTTTGGAAATGAAGGTGGCCAGCTATGGCCTCCTGAGCCTTGGGGGGGTCATCTCGCTTTTTTTGGGATCTTTAATGCTTTTTGAGGGAACAGCGCCGGGGATGGGCCTGTCTTGGCGGGTCCTCATTCCTACAGTCGTCATGGTGTCTGGCTTTTTTGTCGCCGTGGCAGGCCTCGTCTTCCGCTCTCAGGTATCTAAACCCAGAACGGGCGATAAAGGGTTGGTGGGAGAGGTGGGGGTAGCCAGAAGCAGGCTTGAGCCGGAAGGCAAGGTCTTCGTTCACGGGGAGCTTTGGAATGCCGTTGCCCCGGGGAGCATTGAACCAGGCGCAAAGGTTCGTGTGGTCGGCGTGGATCGCCTGCTATTAAAAGTTGAACAGGTCGTCGAATAAGCGTTAGGAGGATTCATATGATTACAATCATTTCAGCGATTGTCCTGGTCTTATTTTTTCTGGCCTCTGCCATTCGTATCCTCAACGAATATGAGCGTGGCGTCATCTTCCGATTGGGGCGAGTCGTTGGTGCCAAGGGGCCTGGCTTGATTATCTTGATCCCCATTGTTGACAAGATGGTGAAGGTGAGCTTACGGCTTGTTGCCATGGACGTGGATCCCCAGGATGTGATTACTCGGGACAACGTGTCGGTGAAGGTGAACGCCGTCATCTACTTCAGGGTCATGGATCCGGTGAAGGCGGTCATCGAAGTGGAAAACTATATGTATGCCACATCCCAGCTTGCTCAAACCACCCTGCGCAGTGTATGCGGGCAGGCGGAATTGGATCAGCTTCTTTCAGAACGGGAACACATCAATTCCCAGCTTCAGGAAATCCTGGACACCCATACGGATCCCTGGGGGATCAAGGTCTCTACGGTGGAGGTCAAACATATTGATCTGCCCCAGGAAATGCAGCGGGCCATGGCCAAGCAGGCAGAGGCAGAGCGAGAGCGACGTGCGAAGGTCATCAATGCTGAAGGAGAATATCAGGCAGCTACCAAGTTGGCAGAAGCTGCGACCATCATCGGGGACCACCCCATGGCCTTGCAGTTGCGGTACCTGCAAACCCTTCGGGAGGTCTCGTCTGAGAACAATTCTACAACCCTGTTTCCGATTCCCATCGATCTTTTCAAACCGTTTCTCTCGCTGGTTGAGAAGAATAAAGATGAGTAGTATGGCAGAGTGGTACGGCTGGAAGTCTGGTTTGCTTGACAGCTTTCCAATGTATATTGTAGCATTTTTTTGGCTTTGCGGCTGGAGGCACTGGAGAAAACTGAAGGTGTGTTATGGGGCATCTTGATTCGACATGAGAAGGAGAATGGTGTCATGGGCAAGAAGGAGAAAAAAGATAAGAAGGAAAAGCCACTGGACCGAATGACGGCCAAGGAGTTGCGCGAAGTGGCCTTAACCATGCCGGAGATAACGGGCGTCCATGGGATGAACAAGACGGAGCTTTTGGCCAACATTAAGCAGGCTCGGGGCATCGTGGACGAGAAGACAAAAAAGTCGGACGTGTCCGTGCGGGAAATCAAGAAAAAGATTCAGGCTCTCAAAGGGCTGAAGGCCCAGGCCCTTGACAGCAAGGACAAGGCAAAGGCCGGTATATTGAGACGCCGCATAAGTCGTCTTAAGAAAAAGACACGCAGGGCCGCATAAAGGGAGGCTCCCATGATCCGTCCCGGGCAGATAGCCTTTGACATCGACGGCGTGTTTGCCAATACCATGGGGCTCTTTTTGGAACTCGCCCGAAGAGATTACGGATTCAATCATGTACAATATGATGACATAACGCATTATTTTTTGGAGGAGTGCCTGGACATAGACCCTGGCATTATTAAGGTCGTCATCAATAAGATCCTGGAAGGCAATTTTGAGGGAGAGCTTCAACCTATAGAAAATTCTGTGGAGGTGCTTTCTGAAATCGCTCAGAAAGGGCCCCTGCTTTTTGTCACGGCACGACCCACGCTCTTACCCATCAAGGCCTGGGTGGATAAAATGCTTCCGAAACCGGCCTTTCCCATTGAAGTGATTGCTACAGGCACTTTTGAGGCAAAGGCCCATGTGCTCAAGGCGCGAGGTATCGAATATTTCGTAGAGGACTACCTCGATATCTGCTTCATGCTGGACGAGCAGAATATTACTCCCATCGTATTTCAGCAACCCTGGAATCGATCTGCCCATCCCTTTCATGAGGTCACCAGCTGGGGTGAGATCAGGGATCTCATGCATCTCCATGCGTCGTAGCCTGGCGTATTTTTTTATTGATTAATCAATAAATTGTGATATTTAAAAAATTTTTACTGAAGCCCTGTCCGCACCCCATGGGTGAACCATAGATGAGCCCACGCGCCAATGAAGACATGGATTGAAGACTTCATTGAAACCCTGTCAGTGGAAAAGGGTTTTTCGCCCCACACTTGCCGGGCCTACGCCAAGGATCTTGAGCAGTTCTCTGCTTATCTGGATGGACAGTCGCGGGGTGAAGAACGGCCCGACGTGCATGATGTGGATGCGTTGGTGATCCGCTCATTTTTGGGGTTCTTGCACAAGGGCCATAAGAAGACGACGATCGCCAGGAAACTCTCCGCTTTGAGATCCTTTTTTCGATTTCTGGTGAAACGGGGCGTCATTCGCAGAAACCCTGCTGAGATGGTTTTGACCCCTAAGCGGGGACGGCCTGTGCCGAATTACTTGCCCGTTGATGAGACATTTCGTCTCTTGGACGGGCTCAAGGGGGATTCAGTGCTTGCTTTGCGGAACAGGGCCATTCTGGAAACGCTTTATTCCGCCGGGTTGCGAGTGGGAGAGCTAGTGGGTATAGACGTTGGAGACGTCGATTTCGACAAGGGCCTGGTTCGGGTCCTGGGCAAGGGCAATAAGGAGCGGCTGTCGCCGGTGGGAAACAAAGCGCTGTCTCGTATCCGGGCCTACCTGGATCTAAGGCGTCAGGGCAAGACAACCGATGATGCAGGTCATGAACCCTTGTTCTTGAACCGCCTTGGGGGGCGTTTGACCGCCCGTTCCGTAGCGCGGCTCCTTGATAAGGCAATTCGACAATTGGGATTGATGCGGCCAGTAACACCCCACGGGCTCCGTCATACATTTGCCACCCATATGCTTGACGCCGGCGCGGATCTTCGGATGGTGCAGGAATTGCTTGGTCATGCCAGTTTGACGACAACGCAAAGATATACTCACGTAAGTATCGATCGGTTAATGGAAGTCTATGATAAGACACACCCCAGACGATAGGCAACAGAGCAGAACTTGGGCATGAAAACCCAAGGATGGCCTGAGACATGGGACAACGATAAGGGGCAGACACGATTTGTCGGACGGAGAGCATTAAGATGCAGAATCTTATGAACCTTCATGGGACCACGATATTGGCTATCAGGCGTGACCATCATGTAGCCGTGGCCGGGGACGGTCAGGTCACCATGAAGGATACCATTATGAAACACCGCGCCAAGAAAGTCCGAAAGATATATCAGGATAAGATCATCGTGGGATTTGCTGGCGCCACGGCCGATGCCCTGAATCTTTATGAACGCTTTGAAGGCAAACTTG
Source organism: Deltaproteobacteria bacterium (assembly GCA_050116135.1). Taxonomy (GTDB): domain Bacteria; phylum Desulfobacterota; class Desulfobacteria; order Desulfobacterales. The sequence goes on from JASFPF010000023.1 coordinate 9,645, forward strand.
AGCAGTTTAACGGGAACCTGACACGCTCGGCTGTGGAGCTGGCCAAAGACTGGAGAACTGACAAGTATTTGAGGCGTCTGGAGGCAGTACTGGTGGCTGCAGATTCTGATCACTTGTTTCTCATATCGGGAAACGGCGATGTGATTGAACCGGACGAGGGGATTTTGGGGATCGGCTCTGGCGGGCCCTATGCTCAGGCCGCTGCGGTGGCGCTGACCCGACACACGGAGCTGGATGCAAGATCGATAGCAGAAGTGGCCATGAAGATTGCTGCTTCCATTTGTGTTTATACCAACGAGGAGATTACAATTGAAGAGATCAAGTGAGGAGACAGGCGTCCTCTTCGAGGAGTATCTATGAAAAAGCTGACACCACGCGAGATCGTTTCAGCGCTTGATAAGTATATCATTAGGCAAAGCGATGCCAAACGCTCCGTGGCCATTG